>CAVAOU010000281.1:0-3131 GCA_963590085.1 Senegalimassilia sp.
GTGTTGGTCGCCTCGGCTACCAATGCGCCGCTGATGCTGTAGACTGCGATGCGCTCTGCCTCTACGGTAGCGTTGATTACATCGACTGCTGGGTTAGGATAAACCTTTACCGCAGCATTTGCCACTTTGTCGACACCCGAAGTGGCTGCCTGGAACGTGAAGTCGTAATCCGTGCTGGCTGTGTATGAATAGCCATCGGAGTTGGTGAAGTCTGAAATGCGTACGGTGTAGGTCTCGCCCTCGTTGTAATCGGATGATGAGAGAATGCACGGGAATTCAGCCGATGCAGTTCCGTAGGCCGGGATTGAGACAGTTTGGAATATCGAAGTTATGAGTAGGTCGTCCTTGTCGTAGATTCCAAGAACAGCCTCGCCGTTGACATCTTCGCAGTTCATGTTCTCGAGTTGGCTGTTAAACGTAACAGGGATGTCCATGATGCATGGATCCGTAACGGTAGTTGTAGCACTCTGCTTTACGGTAGTCTCCGGGTGGAGTTGGGTGATGATGCCGTCGGTAAAGCGGAAGTCGAGTCGATGCTCGTCGGCGTTGGTAAACTTGACCATTTCGTCGGGATAATAACCGTCGATTTTCTCAGCAGAGGTTGCGAAAACCGAATAGACACCGTTTTCGGTGATGTTTGCAATAGGTGTAGTGTATACTGACGTATTGGTGTAACCAGATAAGAGATAGCCCGATGCCAGGCTAAGATCACTTACAACTGCAGTGGTAACGTTGTCGCCATTGAACTTGTTGAGCGTGAATCCGATTTGCCCGAAGAATGAGCCAGAGGTATTATTGTAAACCAAGCCGAATGACAAAAGGGTGGCAGTGTTGTCCTTTGAGAACTGGTCGTCGGTGAAAATGAGCCGTGCTTGATGGCCTGACCAAGTCTGCAGCGTCAGTTGCTTTTGCTCAAGAGGCTCATCGGTTTTAGTGGTGAATTCGAAATCACCGTAGTCGTTGGTCAAGGCTACCGATTCGCCGCTGGTCGTGGTGAAGCCAGTGATTGAGAACACGTATGTCTCGCCTGGCTCAAACTTGCTCGTGCTGAGGTAGACGGCGATTTTAGTGCTGTAGTCGCTGCCGTCGTAGATGATTGCTCTTTCGCTGCCAGTCTTCACAAGGCTGCCGTCGCTCTTCTTGGTGATGGCGTAGTTGATATAGCCGTCGACAGTGACCGAAGTGGCGTTGGTGAAGTTAACGCTGAAAGCGGCATTGTGCCCCAGACCGAGGTTGCTGTCCACAGTGATGCTTTCCGACAAAGCCAATTGACTTTGTGCTTCGGCTACAGTTGCGTTGTCGCCGCTTATTGTGACTGTAAGTGCCGATTTGGAGTTGAAGTTGTTCCACTTCGTTTCGTCATCGCCGTCGGTCGACAGGCGGTAGATGGCGTGGGCGGTGTAAGTGCCGTCGGTGAGAGATGACAGGTCGGCAGGAAAATCGAGGGAGGCATTGACGTAGTAGCCTGGTTTGAATGGACTGTCGTCGTCAAAATAGTTTGTGCTGCTGCGTGCCACAAGGCTGTTGCTGCTGTCGAATACGCCCACCGCGATTTCGCCGGCAAAATCCTTCGTGCCGTTGTTATTGATGTAGGTGAGTGTGAACGGAGCCTGCTCGGTCTTGGAAATAGATGTGCTTGTACAGCCTACTCCAGCACCGTCAAGCGCCACGAAGCCAAGAGAGGTGCGCCCCTCTGATGTCTCGCCGTCGCGGATGGGCTTGAAGAAAATGAAGTACTGACCTCTGCTGTAGGCGCCCGTGCCTCCGCCTATGCCCTGGCTGTCAGGGTCGAGGTAGTTGAGGTTGAAGTACGCGTCGGAAAGTCCGCCCCATCCCCAGTTGATGTGGAGAAAGTTGTTGGAGTCGTAGCCGTCGGCAACGAAAGCGTGTCCGCCGCTGAGCGATTGAGCGCCGATGATAAACGGGCGGCTGTTGTTGAGTTCGTCGGTAATCAACTTGATGTTGTCGGCAGTGCTGCGGCTGTCGCGCGACATTATGTCAACATCGTATTTAAAGAACGTGGCGCATTGGCGGTAAGCAAAGGTCGATGCGCCGCTGCTCGAAGAACCGTAGTTCATGTTGAGCGCCACGCCGCAGTCGTACATCAGTTTGGCAACAGCGTTGCCCTGCTCGTCGGTGTACTCGTCTTCGACGTATTCGTTAAGCATGTTGGCCCAGTCATAGGTGCTTTGCGAAAAGTCTACGGAGATTTCGCCGTAGGTGCTGTGGGTATAGGTGTTTGAGCCCACGCCCTTGTCTGGCCATTCGTGATATTTCATCACCTGGGCAAGCGCCGTGGCAGCGCAGCCTGTGGGGCAACTCTTAGGCGTCATCCAGTTATAAGGTTCACTCTGGTTCCACTTGGTGGTAAGCATTGGCGAAACGATGACGGTAGGGCTGGCCGACGTCTCAGAGCGGACGGCCTTCGCCGTGCCGCTTTGCACCGCCTTCACGTAGCCGGCATAGTCGTCGAGCATCTCCTTGAGCGGATCCGGAAGGTTTTCGGCGTCGAAGGTTCCGTGGTCGGAGTAACACACCAGTTCAGTGAGCGAGTCGTCGCCGCTCACCACAACGAAGCCATTGTCGGAGTTGAATGCGTAATAAGGAGCGGAAGTTTGCTGCCCCGCGTGGCGCAGTTTCTTCTGCGAAGATTGGGTGGCGATGTATTTTCTTGCCACAGTCTCTGCCTGCTGGACGCTGATTTGCTTGGCGTTGGCTGAGATGCAAACTGCGGCAACAACTATCAATAGGGGAATTCGTTTTGTCATAGAGTAAAAATTATAGTGTCTGGATAGCGATAGCGCTGAATGATGCAAAATTACTAATTCCTTTCGAAAAAGCAAATTAATCGCTGAAAACTATGCATTTACAAAAAAGAAATTGGCCTCTTTCGAAGCCAGTTTCCTTCATGGGAGCGGAATGACCGCTATTTCTTGAACACCTGGTGGCGGGTGGTGCTGCCGTTGGCGGTAACAGCCACGATGTAGCATCCGGTGCTGAGGTTGGCAACGCTTACGGTGTTGGTGTTGGTCGCCTCGGCTACCAATGCGCCGCTGATGCTGTAGACAGCGATGCGGTCTGCCTCTACGGTAGCGTTGATTACATCGACTGCTGGGTTAGGATAAACCTTT
>CAVAOU010000282.1:0-3121 GCA_963590085.1 Senegalimassilia sp.
GTTTATGGCAGTGTATTCAGCCACAATCATCTCCATCATCTATATCATACTGAAGGAGAACAGAAATCCTGTGCGCTCGCTGGCATGGATTACGGTGCTTTTCTTCCTCCCCGTGGCGGGTCTTGTGCTCTATCTGTTTTTCGGCAGGAGCATCAAGAACAAAGCCTTGATTTCAAAGCGGTTGAAGAAGCGTTTCGCCCACTCGCAGCCCATCAAGCAGGCCGACATCGCCAAACTCCCCATATCAGAGGAAAGCAAGCAGCAAATACGCCTGGGGCACTCGCTTTCGGGCGCCACCTACTACCCAGGCAACAACGTGGAATGCTTCATCGACGGAGCATCGCTCTTTGCTACCTTCAAGCGCGACCTAAAGGCGGCGAAATCGTCGATCAACATCCAGTTTTATATCTTCAACGACGACCAACTTGGCGAAGAAATCAGCGACATACTCATCGACAAGGCTCTGCGGGGCGTGAAGGTGAGAATAATCTACGACCACGTGGGATGCTTCGGCGTCAAGAAGCAGTTCTTCCAGCGGATGGCGGACGCAGGCATCGACGTGCACCCGTTCTTCAAGGTTACGTTCCCTGAATTTGCCACGAGGGTGAACTGGCGCAACCACCGCAAAATCACTGTTATCGACAACACCATCGGCTACATCGGAGGCATGAACATTGCCAACCGCTATGTCTACGGCGACAACGACGGCATCTGGCGCGACACGCATCTGCGCATCATCGGCCCGTCGGTGCTCGGCCTGCTCCACTCCTTCCACTCCGACTGGGCGTTTATGGAGTTGCCGCAGTTTGACGACGGCGAAGACATCAGCGAGTTCCAGAGCCGTCGCAACGGCGACGTGGGCGTGCAGATTCTGTCGAGCGGTCCCGTCGGCCAGTGGCACAACATCGCGCTGATGTTCAACAAGGCCATTTCCAACGCCAAGAAGTGCATCTACCTCGAAACGCCCTATTTTCTCCCCACCGAGGGGTTGCTGAAGGCGCTCCAGGCGGCTGCGCTATCCAAAATTGACGTGCGCGTGATGATTCCGCGCAAGCCAGACTCGAGGATGCTCAAATGGGCGTCGGGGTCCTACATCAGCGACTGTCTGCGCGCTGGCATCAAGGTGTACTACTACGAGCCGGGGATGCTCCACTCCAAGACCATCGTCATCGACGACGAACTCTTCACCACGGGGTCGACCAACTTCGACTTCCGCAGCATGGAGTACAATTTCGAATGCAACGCGTTTATCTACAACAAGGAAATAAACAAGAGGATGAAGCAGGTGTTTTTCGACGACCTCGCGCAAACCACACGCATCACCTCCTCCACCTGGCGCCGCCGTCCGTTCATGCAGAAACTCAAAGAGTCGTGCGCACGCCTGATGAGTCCAGTGCTGTAGCGACAGCCGGTTTTGCGTTTTAATAAATTAACAAAACTCTGCCGTTGTTTCATCTTTATTTATGAACAACCTTTGGGCAAACTTCGTTATCTTTGCAAAACGAAAGGCAACCGAAAGCCGCACGTTTCGCTTCGCGATTAACACTGCGGTCGGCTGACAAGACAAAACGGAACAAAAACATTTGTTAAAATACTATTTTTCAGACTTTTTAAAAATTAAAACTATGAAGTTTCTTACAGATGAAAAGTTGACCATCGTCGGCGCTGCCGGTATGATTGGTTCAAACATGGCTCAAACTGCCATGATGATGGGTTTAACTCCAAACCTTTGCCTTTACGATCCTTACGGACCTGGATTGGAAGGTGTGGCTGAAGAAATGCGCCACTGCGGTTTCGACGGAGGCAACATCACTTTCACAACCGACATCAAAGAGGCTTTGACAGGCGCTAAGTATGTGATTTCTTCAGGTGGTGCTGCCCGCAAGGCTGGCATGACTCGCGAAGACCTCCTCAAAGGCAACGCTGCCATCGCAGAAGAGTTCGGTAAGAACCTCAAAGCATATTGCCCAGACGTTAAGCACGTCGTTGTAATCTTCAACCCAGCCGACATCACTGGCTTGATCACTCTCCTCTACTCTGGCTTGAAACCATCTCAGGTAACTACTCTTGCCGCTCTCGACAGCACACGTCTGCAAAGCGAGTTGGCTAAGTACTTCAACGTTCCTCAATACGAAGTAACTGGTTGCCGCACTTACGGTGGCCACGGCGAGCAAATGGCCGTATTCGCTTCTACTGCAAAAGTAAGCGGCACTCCACTTCTCGACCTCATCGGCACTGAGAAACTCCCTGCTGACAAGTGGGCAGAAATCCAGGAGAAAGTTACTAAGGGCGGCGCAAACATCATCAACCTCCGCGGCCGTTCTTCATTCCAGAGCCCTGCTTACGTTTCAGTTGAAATGATCCGCGCAGCAATGGGTGGCGAAGAGTTCCGTTGGCCTGCTGGTCGCTACGTATCGTTCAAGGGCTTCGACCACATCATGATGGCCGTTGAAGCAACTATCACTGCTAAGGGCTGCTCTTACGAAGAGACTGTCGGCACTCCAGAAGAGATGGCTGCTCTCCGCGAAAGCTACAAGCACCTCTGCGCTCTCCGCGACGAGGTTATCTCAATGGGCGTGCTTCCTGCAGTTTCTGAATGGCACAAACTCAACCAGAACATCGACGAATAAGTCGACCGCTTCTGAGCAACATAAAGGCTATGCCACTGGCATAGCCTTTTTTTATTGCCCATACAATCGGCGCAGAAAGATTGCAAACCAACACAAGAGTGCACCCCGACGGATGCCGCCATCACCACTCGCAGTTTGGAGAGTGTGGGTAGCGCCACTTACAGGGCGCAAGTTGTTGGTAGTCAGCCAGCCCCAGGCTGAAGCCTGGGGTTATCAATACGGCGCCACCTACGGGGCGCTCTCCCCCGCTGAAACCAGACCGACAAGAACCATTTTGATGGTGTTAGTAACGTAGACTAATAGGCTGAAAACCTTAGTTCTACATAGCCCAGGGCGTTACCCTGGGTCAGCCAACGCACACGAAAAGCGCGCTGTAAGCGCAGTACAAATCGCCATCGCCGCCGATGTGTTGCCCTTACAGGGCGCATTATCCAATACACTCTTACCCAGGGCGTTGCCCTGGGCTATGCAGTACCAAGGCTTTCAGCCTA
>CAVAOU010000283.1:0-3099 GCA_963590085.1 Senegalimassilia sp.
ACCTTGTCCTGCTCGTTGAACTTGATGCCGTCCTGACTGTAGTAACCGAACTTCACGGTCTCGCCGATGTCGAAATGTCCCGAGTCGGGCTTCTCCAGTCCGAGCAGCAACTTGATGAACGTGGACTTGCCCACGCCGTTGTTGCCCACGATGCCTACCTTCTCGTAGCGCGCGAAGGTGTATTCGAAATCGCGTAGTATGGTTTTGTCGCCGTAGGCCTTCGACACGTCGACGGCATCGAAAATCTTCGACCCTATGTATGTAGACTTCACGTTGAGTTGCACCTCCGAGTCGTCGCGCCGCACCTTCGAGCGGCGGCTCAACTCGTGGAACGCGTCGATGCGGTACTTAGCTTTCGAGCCGCGCGCCTGCGGTTGGCGGCGCATCCAGTCGAGTTCGGTGCGCAGCAGGTTTTTCACCTTTGCCAACTCCGCGCTTTGTGCCGACAGGCGTTCCTCGCGCTTCTCCAGGTAGTAGTCGTAGTTGCCGCTGTAGGTAAACACCTCGCGGCTATCGATTTCCACAATCTTCGAGCAAATCTTGTCGAGGAAATAGCGGTCGTGGGTAACCATCAGAATCGACATGCGGCTGCGTTGCAGATAACTCTCCAGCCACTCAATCATGTCGATGTCGAGGTGGTTGGTAGGCTCGTCGAGGATGAGCAGTTCCGGCTCGTTGATAATCACCTTTGCCAGCGCCACGCGCTTAATCTGTCCTCCCGACAGTTGCCCAACGGGCTGGTTCATGTCGGTAATCTTCAGTTGCGTGAGAATCTGGCGTATGCGGTCCTCATAGTCCCAGGCGCTTGAGGCGTCCATCAACTGCATTGCTTTTGCCAGCGCGTCGGCATCGCCGCTCGCCACCGCCTGCTCGTAGGCGCGGATTGCCACCGTGGCATCGTCGTCGACCGTAAGGCAGGCATCGATTACCGACAGCGTCGGGTCCAACTCCGGCAACTGCTTGAGGTATCCAACCCGCAAATCGTTGCGGAAAACCAAATCGCCTGAATCGTAGGGCTCTTCTCCGGCAATGATGCGGAGCAGGGTGGTTTTGCCCGACCCGTTTTTTGCGATGAGTCCGATTTTGTCACCCTCGTAGATGCCGAAAGTAACGCCAGAAAACAGCACTCTGTCGCCGAACGATTTTGTTAAATTTTCTATCTGCAGAAATGATTTCATACCTCTTTTTATGTCGTTTTTGCGTAATAATATACAAAGGTACAAAATTATTCCCGCCCGCATTTTTCTAACTCGTTGAGATGTTGGGTTTTTGAGCGCTGTATATGCCTTATTTGGACACAAAGTTTTCCAAAATAAATTTTATAATCCTAATTACCAGCACTTTGAATTTTAACAAATAGAAAAAAATTTTCCAAAAAGAAAATTTTATTTGGATGTTAGAAAAACAATATATACCTTTGAAACCATAAAAGGAACACTAAAAAATCCCTCAAAAAATATAATGATACAGACAGTAATTAAGCGCGACGGCAGAGTCGTCGGCTACAACGAAGAAAAGATTAAAGCAGCCATCCGCAAGGCTATGATCCAAACCGAGAAGGGAGAGGACGAGTCGCTCATCCAGAAGATTACCGACCGCATCGGCATGAACGGCAAAGAGCAGATGACAGTAGAAGAAATTCAAGACAATGTAGAACTTGAATTGATGAAGAGTTCGCGTAAGGAAGTGGCAAAACGCTACATTGCCTACCGCGACCAGCGCAGCATTGCGCGCCGTGCAAAGACACGCGACATTTTCCTTGAAATCATCGAGGCAAAGTCGAACGACATCACACGCGAGAATGCCAACATGAACGCCGACTCACCAGCCGGCATGATGATGAAGTTTGCCAGCGAAACGACTAAGCCGTTTGTCGACGACTATTTGTTGTCGACAGAAACAGCCGACGCCGTGAAAGGCAACTACCTCCACATCCACGACAAGGACTATTACCCTACGAAGAGCCTCACCTGCGTGCAGCATCCGCTCGACCGCGTGCTCAAATACGGCTTCACCGCAGGCCACGGCGAGTCGCGCCCGGCAAAGCGCATTGAGACAGCCAGCATCATCGGCTGTATCTCCCTCGAGACAGCGCAAAACGAGATGCACGGCGGCCAGGCAATCCCGGCATTCGACTTTTATTTGGCTCCTTACGTCCGCTCGTCGTTTAAGGAAGAGGTGAAAAACACCGAAGCCCTCTTCGGACAGGATTTCAGCGACCTTTACGACGTCGAACTCGATGACTTCATCAAGAAGCCGCTCGACGGGCTCGAAGGCAAGGAGCGCGCACTCCAGCACGCCATCAACAAGACCGTCAACCGTGTGCACCAGGCCATGGAGGCGTTTATCCACAATATGAACACCATCCACTCACGTGGCGGTAACCAAGTGGTGTTCAGTTCGGTGAACTATGGTACCGACACCAGTGCCGAGGGCCGTTGCATTATCCGCGAAATCCTCAATTCCACCTACGAAGGTGTGGGCAATGGCGCTACAGCCATCTTCCCAATCCAGATATGGAAGAAGAAACGCGGCGTGAACTACCTGCCAGAGGACCGCAACTACGACCTCTACAAGTTGGCTTGCAAGGTTACTGCCCGCCGGTTCTTCCCTAATTTTCTCAACCTCGATGCCACATTCAACCAGCACGAGAAATGGCGCGCTGATGATCCCGAGCGCTACAACTATGAGGTGGCTACAATGGGATGCCGCACACGTGTGTTTGAAAACCGTTTCGGCGCCAAGACGTCAATCGGTCGCGGCAACCTGTCGTTCTCCACAATCAACATCGTTAAACTCGCCATCGAGTGCATGGGCATCCAGGATCAGAAAGAACGCATTGACCAGTTCTTCAAGAAACTCGACAATATGCTTGAGGTCACAGCCACTCAACTGTGTGAGCGCTACGATTTCCAGAAAACAGCCCTTGCAAAGCAGTTCCCGCTGCTGATGTCGAAACTGTGGAATGGCGGCGACCAACTCAAGCCAGACCAGACAGTGGAGAGCGTAATCAACCAAGGCACACTCGGCATCGGTTTCATTGGACTTGCAGAATGTTTGGTTGCCCTCACAGGCAAGCACCATGGCGAGTCGAAAGAG
>CAVAOU010000284.1:0-3097 GCA_963590085.1 Senegalimassilia sp.
CTGTTGATGAGCAGCCGGCAGTGGCTGAGGCTCTGCAGGAACGGGAGGTCGGCAAGATGAAAGGTTGCATCCTCCCCCTCGCGGGTTAGCGGAGTGTGGAAAGTAATCACGTCAGCCTCGCGGGCAACGGTCTGGAGGCTCACGAAGTCGCCCCCTTCAGCGCGCTGGCGCGGCGGGTCGCAACGCAGCACACGCATGCCCAGTCGCTCGCCCCAGCGAGCCACTATGCTGCCCACATGCCCAACACCTACAACGCCGAGCGTCAATCCCTCCACCTCACCGCGGAAATAGTGGCCCACCACAGAATGGACATACTGCGCCACGGCAGGCGCGTTGCATCCCGGCGCGTTAGCCACAATGATGCCCTTGCGGCGGCAATAGTCGAGGTCGATGTGGTCGGTGCCGATGGTCGCTGTGGCAATGAAAGCCACACGGCTACCCTCGAGCAGCGGCTCATTGCAACGCGTGCGGGTTCGCACAAACAGGGCGTCGGCGTCCTTCACTGCCGCAGCATCGATTTCGGGTGCCGGCAGGTAGACAACCTCGCCAAACTCTTCAAGAAGGCTTTTGATGAAAGGGATGTTGGCCTCAACGATTATTTTCATAGACTGAACAGATTAAACGCCACAGCGAGCGACAGCACGATGTTGGCCACCAGCAGCACAAGAAACACCGCGTAGCCCTTCGGCACCTTTCTGATGGAGAAGAAATGCGCCGCCTGGATGGCTGTGAGCATGTTGATTACCACCACGAAGGCGTCGATGTCGTGGGGGTCGGCAACCATCATTATGAGGGTTGCTATTGCAAGGACGTTGAAGAAGCCGTTGTAGGCTCTCAACTGCTGACGGTAACTGATTATGGTCCAGATGCTCACGATGCCAAAAATGCTTCCGAGCACGGTGACATACGCCACCTGGACAAGATTGCCGCGGTCCACCCCGGCGATGTAGTCGTCAAAACTCGTGGCGATGGCGGGAAAGCGGATTGCCAGCGGGTCGATGAGTCCGAAGGCAGTGGCTATCCACAGCGGCACGGCGATGCCCACAAGCATTGCCAGGAGCGCTTTAAGCGAGAAGATGCGCATCTGCAGGAAGCCCACGAGAAACACGGGGATGTAGAGCGCAAACACGAAACTCTGCATCGAGCACGCGGTAAGCACGGCGGTGATGAGAAACACCACGCTGCGGCGTTGCGGCTGCATGAACGCGCCGAACATCACGAAGCAGCACAGCAGCAGCACGAGGGCAAGCAATGTGGGAGTGCCCAAAGAGAGCGACACGTGCGGGTTGAAGAGCGTGGTGGAAAGGAACACGGTGACAAACATCATCGTGTACTCACGGATAAAGGCGTAGGTCTTGTTGATTGCGTAGAGCATCACGGCGATGCCCAGCACCACGACGGTGTTGGCAACCCACGAGGCGAAGCCCGCAGGGACGAGCCGCCCAAAGCCGTCGCCGTAGAGACCCTGGACAGGATCCTCCACATGCCAGAACACAGGCAGCATGGCGAGCGAGGCCAGGACGCCAAGCAGCGCCATCAGCCACATCAGCACGCGGCCGTTGACCAGTTTCGTTATAGCCGTTTCAGAAATCACTGCTGTCCGGGAAATTTCAGGTTGTACATCTTCAGGATGTTCGACACGTCGAAGTAGAATCCCTCAGGACCCTTATCCTTCGGCTTGTCGAAGATGATATAGTCGATGTCGCCCTCATACTCCTTGTGGTCGGTCACGGTGTAGCCGAGGAAGTTGGCGATGACATATTCGTGCGTCGGGCTGGTCACCACCCACGGCTTCTCCTGCGTGCCGAGTCCAGTGGAGATGATGGCCTGCACAAGGTGGTTCAGGCGGTACTGCCAAATCGAAGCCTTGGCATATTTCTTCTTCTCCTTCAGCGCATAGATGAAAAACTGCATCTGATTGAGGTCGAACGGGTCGTCGGCAAGCGAAAGTTCGGCGTACTTGATGATAGTGTCGCACTCCGCCGGCGTGTGGGTCTTCTTGTAGTAGAGCGGCTGAATCTTCTTCGTGTATTCGCTCTCGCGGTAGGGATTGTAGTCCTCCTGGAAGACGTAGCCGAGATAGAGGTGGCGATACGCCTGCATCGACATACTCGTGTCGTTGGCCTGGAACTTGCGCCAGAGGCGCTTGTAGTAGAAGTCGGAGCGCACGTCGTTGACAGCCATCTTGATAGAGTCCATATTTGGAGCCACCGGCTTGAATTTCATGTCCTTGCTGCCCTTCACAGTGGCGGCGCCTGCCATGAGCGACAATGCCGCGAAAAACAATATGATTGTGAGTAGTTTCTTCATCTTCGTCAGTATTAAATGTGAGGGACACTGTTGTAGGCCGCAATCGCCACCATCAAGGCTATGCCCGTGAGCGACACCGAGATGACCGTAGGGAAGCCCTTGGCACAGAGGTACTGCAGGAACCGCTTCGAGGGGAACTGCAGAGCCGCGCCCTTGGGTGTGCGGGCAAAGTAGATGCCGCCGGCGGCAGCGCCAAGCACCGCGCCGATAACCATCGAGGCATAGTAGCCCAAGGTCATGCCGAGAACCATTCCGGCAAACGACGTGATGAGGATGTGGGGCAACCCCTGTGTGGCTTTCACCATCACTGGCGGCTGCATCGAACTGATGGTCACCACAATCACTACCATCGCGCCCCAGTAGGACAGCGTAACGGTAGGGATGTCGATGAGTCCGCCCCACTGCAGCAGCCACAGTCCGCCATAGGAAGCCAGCACCGACGGCACATAAGGCCGCAGGCAGAGAAACAGCCCCAGGAGGAGCAGGGCAATGCCGAGTATGGTCAACAGTATATCCACTTCTTTCTGTCTATGATTTGCGAAGTTAGCAAATTTCTGCCAAAAGAGTGGTGATTTAACGTTTTATAGCATGGTTTGCACAAAAGTAGCGCTCTGCCTACTCTTCGTGCTCGTGCGACTGGTCGCGCACGCAGTCAACCACATTGACCACATAGTCGCAGAGGCGTTCGCTCTCGCAGATGATGTCCATGTAGTAGATGCCCTCTTCGTAAGGGTAAACCTTGTTGTTGATGTTGTCGACGTTTTCCGAACGGATGGCGTTACGGAAG
>CAVAOU010000285.1:0-3096 GCA_963590085.1 Senegalimassilia sp.
GTGTGGGCTGGACCAACTCTGTGGGCGCCGTCATCGCCAACCCGGGCAAGTTGCTCGCTTCGGCGGTGGGCGCACTCGCTGCCCCGCTGTTTACCCGCGGGCAGAACATGGCTCAACTGAAAATCGCCAAGGCGCAGCAGGAAGAGGCTAAACTGGCGTTCACCCAAACGCTGCTCAACGCAGGCAAGGAGGTGAACGACGCCTTGACAGGCTGCCAGACGGCAATGGACAAAGAATCATCGATATCGGCGCAGGTGAAATCCCTGGAAAACGCACTCCGCAACACTACTTTGCTGATGGATTACGGCAACAACACATATCTTGAAATCCTTACCGCGCGCCAGTCGCTGCTGAGCGCGCAACTCAACCAATCAGCAAACAGACTGACCCTCGTCCAAAACCTTATCAATCTCTACCAGGCCTTGGGAGGAGGCGAAGAAAAACCAGCTTTATAATCATTAACCTTTTCAAAAGCGTCGGTTACATTTCTCTCATACTAATTTTCATACCTATAGAGTAATCGATGAGTTTCGGGGGGCGTATCGCGTGGTGCGATGCGCCCTTTTTTTTCGCTCCGCCGCCACTACGGCAGTGCGCGGAATTCCTTGGGCGTCATGCCCGTGTTTTTCTTGAAATAGCGGGAGAAGAACGACTGGTCGGGGAAGTTGAGCGCGTCGGCGATGCTCTGGAACGGGTCGGCGGTGGTGCGCAGCAGAATCTTGATTTCCTGAATGCAGCGGTTGTCGATGAAGGTCTTTACGGTCTTGCCAGTCTGGTTGCGCACAATGGCGGAGAGATAGCGGTTGCTGATGCAGAGTTTGTCGGCATAGAACGCCACGTCGCGCTGCCGCGCGGCATGCTCGTGGACGAGCGTAAGGAAGCGCATGAACAGGTGCTCCTGGTTGCTGATGCCCTCGGTGGAGCGCTGGGCAATCTGCGCCTTGCAGGAGTCGTACTGATCGAGATAGAAGCACTGTATCAGCAGTTTGGCCTTCACCAGACTGTGTTCCTGGCCGCTCTTCTCGAGCATGTGGAACACGCCCTCCATGATGCAGCCAACGTGTTCGAGGTCGTCCTTAGGGGCGTTGCCCACGGGATACTCCGTGAGGAAGCCGAAATAGGCGGGCTCAAAGCGGCTGGTGAGTTCCTCGGTGACCGCCCTCGACAGCGAGATGCCCGACACCGTGAAGTCGTCGCTCTGCTCCACGCAGCGGAACAGGCACGCCGGCGGCAGCATCAGCATCTGCCCCGCCTCAATGGAGTACGGCTTGAAGTCGATCTCAATCCTCGCCGTGCCCGCCTTCACAAGCATCATCACCGTAGCGTCGCGCTTGACAATCTCGTCCACGGCAAACGGCCTACGGCAATCGAGCGCCACCTCAATGCCCCCGCAACCCACCTTCCTGCAAACAACGTCCTTCATGATTATCCTATTTTATAAACATACTCATATACAACGGCATATAGACCACACCGCCATCAACCTCCAGATTGTTGCCACTCATCACAATGCATCTGTTTATCTTGTCGCCGAAAAGGCTTTGTGTCATATCGAGCGACGGATGCTTCTTATAGTCCTTGCCCGACTTCACTTCTATGATTGAAATCTTATTGTTTTCAGGGAAGACGAAATCGAGTTCGTGTTTGCTCTTCCGGTCGTAATAGTTCAACGACACGCCATGTTTGGCCATTTCCCCTGCCACATAATTCTCCGTAAGAGCGCCTTCATTGATGAAGATGTCGCCAGCAAGCACCTGCGACTGTATGTTGTTGAGCATCATTGCACACATCAGACCGCTGTCGACAAAGAAGAGTTTGTACAACCGAAGGTTCTCATGCCCAGGAAACGGCAATTCAAACGACCCGACGTTGAACGAATAGTACGCCATACCGGCATCCACCAGCCATTGGGTTGGCGCGCCATACTTGCGCTGCGATGCATTTTTTTCTATCGAGGCGAGGACGAAACGCTTGTCCTGCTTGCTCAGTTGCCCAGGGATGGCGTCAAAAACGGATTTCACCAGCAGTTTGTCTTTACCTGCATATTTGGAGATGTCGTTGCGATAGCCTGTTAGGATGTCTTTTTGGTTGGTTACGGTCTTGCCGAAATCTTCATTGGCAAGATAGGTAGCCACCACTTCCGGCATACCGCCCACTATCAGATACTGCCGATAGTGCCCCATCATCTGCAGATGGAGAAAGTTGGGAACAGACCGCAGATTCTCATAGCAGTCCTTAAGCATGGCAATCACGTCTTCACTTACATTACATGCCCACAGGAATTCCTCAAAATCAAGCGGATACATATCCAATTCATGCTCAAACCCTACAGGATAGGACGGCACATCCTTGTAGTTGATGCCAAGCAGCGAACCCGACTCGATATAATCGTACTGCCCGTCCTCCACCAAGAATTTAATCGCCGTCCTTGCATTCGGACACGATTGTATCTCATCGAAGAAAACGAGGGTCTGTCCAGGCTCAAATGGGCCGAATCCCATAGCCGAAAGGTTGATAAGGACGCTGCGGGCATCCAGATTACCGTCAAACGCCTGTCGTGCCATAGGACTTTGCTCGAAGTTGATTTCAACGAAATTCTTGTAGTTTTCTTTGGCAAATTGTCGGACAACAGTGGTCTTTCCCACCTGTCGAGCGCCCTTGATTAAGAGTGCCTTATTTGTGGTTTCTTTCTTCCATTCGGCTAGTTTGTTGACTATCTTTCGCTTAAGCATATTTTTGCAACTTTTTTCCAGGTTTTCGCATACAAATTTGCAACTTTTTTCCAGGTTCTCGCATACAAATTTGCAACTTTTTTCCAGCAAAGCGGAAATTTACCGATTATTTTGGAGTTGACGGTTGATGAAAACAAGTTCCTGAATGTAAAACAGCGATCAAAAATAGGAATAGGCTGAAAGCCTTAGCACTCCATAGTCCAGGGCAGCGCCCTGGGTCGGCCGGAACAAAGGAATAGCGCGCTGTAAGCGCAGCACGAATCATCGCCGCTGTTATTGTGTTGCCCCTTCAGGGCGCATTATCTAATGTACTTTTACCCAGGGCGTTGCCCTGGGCTATGGAGAACCAAGGCTTTCAGCCTAG
>CAVAOU010000286.1:0-3086 GCA_963590085.1 Senegalimassilia sp.
GCCATGGGGTTATATCTGTAGCGCCTCGATGAGGCGCGCTCCCCTCGCTGACATCCACATCCTCGCCGGCATCCACATCCACTGCGCGCTCCCATCGTGGGCATTGGCGCGCTCTCTTCACTCTTCGCCCTCCACTCTCCACTCTTCGCCCTCCACTCTCCACTCTCCACTCTCCACTCTTCACTCTCCACTCTTCACTCTCCACTCGTTGCTTATTCGTAAAGGAGGGAGAGTTGGTCGACGGTGAGTTCTGCGCCGAGGGATACGGCTGACTGGAGGCGGTCGGTGGTGCGGATGGCGCGGGTCTCGTCAGAGA
Source organism: Senegalimassilia sp. (assembly GCA_963590085.1). GTDB lineage: Bacteria > Bacteroidota > Bacteroidia > Bacteroidales > Muribaculaceae > Limisoma. The sequence goes on from CAVAOU010000286.1 coordinate 317, forward strand.
TGGAATAGGACGCGTGGTTGGACGATGTGACCATCAGCATCAGGCGCGTGGCGCGCTTGTTGCGCACGGTGTAGGTGATAGGCACGGTGAAGCGCGTGAGCGACGTTGATGGGTTGAGATAGCCCACGCCGCGGCCAATCTCCACAGCCTTGCCACTCTCGTCGTTGACCAGACGCACAATGACCATACCCGTTTCCGACGTGTCGTGGTAGTCCTGCACATAGGTGTAGGTGCCCGACACTGCAGTTGGCCGCGAGGTGAAGGAGATGCCCTCGTTGTAGGTCTCCTTGCCCGACTTGTCAACGTCGTAACTACCCAGGAAGAGTTTGCCCGCCGAGCGGTTCAGGTTGTCGGGCACATAGGAACTGTAGTACTGGCGGTCGGTGCGGGCATCGCGCGGCGGCTCCACGCCCTCCCAACTCCATGCGGCGTTGCGTATGCGCACCGACCACTGTCCGCTGCCCGTGGATGCGATAATCTCTGTGGTGGGCACCTGGAACCACGTGTTGGAGGTAGTGGCAAACGACGCGCACGTCTTCTTGTTGACGCTCGCCCATTTCTTAGGCTCGCTCACGAGGATGTCCGCCTTGTTATAGATAGGCATCCAACTAGACAGGTTGGAGTACTTACCGCCGCAGTTCACACTCTTCATCTTTATCGTTTCCGTCACGTCCTCGAAATCCGCGTTCGGGAGTTCGAGCGCCGACTCCGTGTTCACGCTGAACTCGTGGGTGTCGTTGGTGCCCGTGGTGATGCGGATGTTGTAGGAAGTGGACGGTGTGAGGGTCTTCACCGTGATGCGCCCGTCGGCAACGTTGCGCTCAGCCACCGCCGGGTGCCAACTGCCGCCCGCGGGCTGCACGAGTACATTAATATAAGGTATAATCTCCGAAAGGTTTTCGCCAGTGAACATAAGGTCGACCTGCGACGGCCAGATGTTCTCGCGCTCGCAAGCCACAGCGTACTGCGGGATGGTGCGCACCACCGGCACCGGGTCGGAAATCTTCACGCCCGCGTTGTAGACCGCCCGCACATACGAGCCGTCGACACCCGGCGAGAGCGGCAACACCGCCAGATAGCGGCCCACGCCAGTGCGCTCGACGCTGATGGCATCGACCGCGTCCCACACGTCGGAAGAGAAGATGCCCTTCACCTCAAACGACAACTGCTCCACCGGCAAATCGCCGTTGCACTCCACCTCCACCGACACCCTGTCGGCCGAAGGAAGGATAGCAGCCGGCTGCTTCAGCGCGATAGCCACCGGGCGCGTAGCCACAGTGAGCACCGACGGCGACAGAGCCACCCGTCCGGCAAGGTCGCGCGCCTGAACGATGATGCGGTGCTCGGTGGTGGCAGTGCCCGCCGTCATGCGCGAAACGATCTGCGAGAAGTCGAGCGTCACCGCCGTAGAACCCTTCTCGAGACCCGTAGCCACGATGCCCTCAGAGGCAAGCGTAGCCGCATCTGAGGCGGCGAGGTCGGTTTCGGTCGACCAATAATTGTCGTCCATAGACGATGAAATTACAGTAAAATAGAGATTCTGTAGCCCGCCTGGCACGGCGACGCTGACGCCGAGCGCCGAGGGAGTGCTGTATTCGAGCATACTGAAAGCGCCGCTGTCGAAGCCTGTGGGAGTGATCGTCGGCGATGCCGTAGAGAACAGCGCATCGTCGACCGTGAGGCGGAACGGCGTGGCGAGCGTAGCATCGTCGTAAACCGCGGTGAGCGCGTTGCCGTCGGCGTCGAAGCGGAACTGATGGTGGGTGGCGGCCTCAACGCTTATGGCATCGAACGGCTGAAGCGCCACGCTGCGCCCGGAGGCATCAGTCAGCGCCAGTTCACAGCGGAGGGCACCCGGCCGCAGGCACGCCGTGCGGCTCTCATCCGACGAGAAATCGACATAGCCACCCTCCTGAGTCTTGGCACGCATGGCGATGGTCTGCGCCAGGGCCTTGGCGTTGTCGCTGAACGATGTAGACACCAGCGCCTGCGCCACCCGGCAATGGATGTTGACATACGACTCCCTGCCCTCGCGCACATCGCTTGACGACTCGCCATAGAACGCCGGCGCGACGAAGCCCTCCTGCGTGCGGTCGCCGTAGCCCGCAGAGAAGGTGTAGACGCCAATCGGGAGTTTCTTCGAGCCCGCCTCAAACTTAGCCAGCGAAGCCCACGACTTGACCGCAGGCTCGTAGTTGTTGGACGAAGAGATGTAGAGCACGTCGGTCGACGGCACAGCAAACTCCGACGACGGGGCGCCAGCCACGCCGTCGACCACACCGTCGACACTCAAATCGAAACTCACGTTGCCGTAGCCCGTGGTGAGGGGATTCTTGCCGCTGTCGCAAGCGCCAAGAAGCATTGCAAGAGCAATGATATGAAGATAATTGACTTTCCTGTACATAATATACCGCAAAATTAGCATTTTCCGCCGCAAGCAGGAAATCAAAACCACTCAATTCGGCAACAAAGGACAGTTTTTGAGGAAATTGGCTTGCAAATGACGGCGGGGTGTTGTAACTTCGTGGGAGTAAAACCAAACAAAACCAACCCAATGAAACGACAAATCCTATCAGCCTTGTGCGCAGCCCTGCTCGCTGTACCGATGGCACAAGCGGGAAGTCCGAAACAGGAATTTCGCGGAGCGTGGCTCCACACCGTGCACCAAGGACAATATGCCAAAATGACCACCGACGAGAACAAAGCCTACCTGCGCGACCAACTCGACAAACTCAAAGCCGCAGGCTGCAACGCCGTGCTCTTCCAGGTG
>CAVAOU010000287.1:0-3050 GCA_963590085.1 Senegalimassilia sp.
CCTCTATATATACGGGTCCTGAAGGCATCGCCACTGCATCCAGCACCAATGCCCTGAAGATTACCGGCACATTTCTCGACGAAATCTCGCACGACATCCCTCACCAGAACTGGGGCGAGAAGGAGTGGGACCAGGACTTCCAGCACATGCGCGCCATCGGCATCGACACGGTGATTATGATTCGCTCGGGCTATCGCAAGTTCATCACCTATCCGTCGAAATATCTCATTGGCAAAGGCTGCTATCGTCCGGGCACCGACCTGCTCGACATGTTTCTGCGCCTTGCCGACAAATACGGCATGAAGTTTTACTTCGGCCTCTACGACTCTGGCCGCTACTGGGACACAGGCGACCTCTCGTGGGAGATTGAGGACAACAAGTATGTCATCGACGAGGTGTGGCAAAACTACGGCAGCAAGTACAAGAGTTTCGGCGGATGGTATATAAGCGGCGAAATCAGCCGTGCCACCAAGGGCGCCATCAAGGCGTTCCACGCCATGGGCAAGCAGTGCAAGGACGTTTCCGGCGGACTTCCCACGTTCATCTCTCCGTGGATCGACGGCAAGAAAGCTGTGATGGCCAGCGGCGGCTCGCTCACTAAGAGCGACGCGGTGTCGGTGGAGCAGCACGAGCGCGAATGGAACGAAATTTTCGACGGCATCCACGACGTGGTCGACGCATGCGCCTTCCAGGACGGACACATCGACTATGATGAGTTGGACGCTTTCTTCACCGTCAACAAGAAACTCGCCGACAAGTACGGCATGCAGTGCTGGACCAACGCCGAGAGTTTCGACCGCGACATGCCTATCAAGTTCTTCCCGATCAAGTGGGAGAAGTTGCGCATGAAGTTGGAGGCAGCAGGCCGTGCCGGCTACGACAAGGCCATCACCTTCGAGTTCTCCCATTTCATGAGTCCGCAGTCGGCCTATCTGCAGGCAGGCCACCTCTACGACCGCTACAAGGAATATTTCAACATCAAGTAATATAAGGAATAGATATGAAATCAAAGATAAATATCCTCTATCTGCTGTTTCTCGCCGTGGTGGCAGCCCTGGGCGGCTTCCTCTTCGGCTACGATGCCGCAGTGATTTCGGGCACGGTCTCGCAGGTAACCTCGCGCTTCTCGCTCGACGAGTTGCAAGTGGGGTGGTTTGTGGGCTGCGCTCTGATTGGCTCAATCATCGGTGTGCTGATGGCGGGCAAGTTGAGCGACCAGTGGGGACGCAAGGTCACGATGCTCGTGGCGGCGGTGTTCTTCTCCGTGTCGGGCATTGCCTGCGCCTTTGTCAGCACGTTCGACCAGTTGGTCATTGCCCGCGTGCTGGGCGGCATCGGCATCGGTGTGGTTTCCATCGTGTCGCCGCTCTACATCTCCGAAATTTCAATTGCAAAATATCGCGGCAGGCTGGTATCGCTCTACCAACTTGCCGTTACCGTCGGTTTTCTTGGTGCCTACCTTGCCAACTTTCAGTTGCTCCATTTCTCGCAGAGTGGTGTTATATTAGGTAGTGAGTGGCTGAATCGCATTTTCGTGTCGGAAGTATGGCGCGGAATGTTGGCAGTGTCAGGCATCCCGTCGGTAATCTTCTTCGTCATCGTGGTCTTCATCCCCGAAAGCCCGCGCTGGCTCATCCTCAAGGGGCGCGACTCCCGTGCCGCAGGCGTGCTTCGCCGCATCTATCGCAGCGACGCTGAGGTGAATGCGCAGGTGCAGGACACTAAGTCGGTTATCCTCTCCGAGGCAAAGTCCGACTGGAAATTTCTCCTTCAGCCTGGCATCTTCAAGGCCGTGCTCATCGGCGCCGCCATTGCCATCCTCGGCCAGTTTATGGGTGTCAACGCAGTGCTCTACTACGGTCCGTCGATTTTCGAAGAGGCCAACCTCTCGGGCGGCGATGCCCTGTTCAGCCAAGTGCTGGTGGGCATAGTCAATGTGGCAACCACCGTCATCGCGGTGTTTATCATCGACAAGGTGGGTCGCAAGAAACTCGTCTACTACGGCGTGTCGGGCATGGTGCTCTCTCTGCTGCTCATCGGCTTCTATTTCCGCTTCGGCGAAACCTTCGGCCTCTCCAACACGTTCCTGCTGGTGTTCTTCCTCTTCTACGTGTTCTGCTGCGCCATCTCCATCAGCGCCGTGATTTTCGTGCTGCTCTCCGAGATGTACCCCACGCGCATCCGCGGATTGGCTATGTCGATTGCCGGATTCGCCCTGTGGATAGGCACCTACCTCGTAGGACAACTCACACCGTGGATGCTCCACAACCTCACCCCGGCGGGCACATTCCTGCTCTTCGCCATCATGTGCGTGCCCTACATGCTCATTGTGTGGAAACTCGTGCCGGAAACCACCGGCAAGTCGCTTGAGGAGATTGAGTGCTATTGGCTGAAGAAAAAATGAAAACAGGTCCAATAGGAAATCTAACATAAAACACTAACCATCAATACGTAACATTATGGACTTTAAAAAATTAGCAGAACAGTACAAGAGCGAGTTGCTCGACAACGTACTTCCTTTCTGGCTGGAACATTCGCAGGACCGCGAATGCGGGGGCTACTTCACTTGCCTCGACCGCGACGGACGGGTGTTTGACACCGACAAGTTCATCTGGCTCCAGGGTCGTGAGGTGTGGCTGTTCTCCATGCTCTACAACAAGGTGGAGAAGCGCCAGGAATGGCTCGACTGCGCCATCCAGGGCGGTGAGTTCCTCAAGAAGTACGGCCACGACGGCAACTACAACTGGTACTTCTCGCTCGACCGTCAGGGCAATCCGCTAGTCGACCCCTACAACATTTTCTCCTACACCTTCGCCACCATGGCGTTCGGCCAACTGAGCCTTGCCACCGGCAACCAGGAGTATGCGGATATAGCCAAGAAAACGTTCGACATCGTCCTCTCGAAGGTCGACAACCCCAAGGGCAAATGGAACAAACTTCACCCCGGCACACGCAACCTCAAGGGTTTCGCCCTGCCGATGATTCTTTGCAATCTCGCCCTCGAAATCGAGCATCTGCTCGACGAGGACTTCCTGGTGAAGACCATGGAC
>CAVAOU010000288.1:0-3047 GCA_963590085.1 Senegalimassilia sp.
GCTCAAGACCTACAACCGGCTGTTCAACGTGTCGGTGTTGCTCACCACGGCAAGTCAGCCAGTGCTCAGCGACCTCATCGAGGGATGCAATCCGAAAAGCACATTCGCCGGAATAGAGCAGGTCACAGAAATAATTCCTAAAAACCTGCGGCTCCACGAACGGCTGCGGCGCGTAGATCTGGACATCGACAACAGCGGAAAATCATACGACGAAGTCGCGGAGATGCTGATGCGCCACAAGCGGGTGCTCTGCATCACCAACACCCGCCGCGATGCCAAGGAACTGTACCGGCGGCTGCCACAGGAGGGCATAACCCTGCATTTGTCAAAAAACATGTGTCCCGCCCATATCCGCGACACCATCGCCCAAATCAAGGAAGCCCTGCGCGACGACAGCCAGACGACAATCCGCGTGGTGTCGACCCAACTGATTGAGGCAGGCGTAGATATCGACTTTCCTGTTGTCTACCGCCAAGAGGCTGGCCTCGACTCCATCCTGCAGGCGGCAGGCCGATGCAACAGAGAGGGAAAACGCGGCATCTCCACCACCCACGTCTTCTCTTTGACCAAGGAGCATAATCTGCCGATAGGCGAAATGCGGGCAGCCAACGACGCCAGGCTGAGCCTCCGAGCGGGGTCCGACTGGTTTGCGCCAGACACTATGGCGGAGTATTTCAGGCAGTTGTATTGCAAAACCGACAGTTTCGACAAAAAAGGGATAAAGAATTTTCTCTACAATCCCCGGGAGTTGTACTTTGACAAAGGCGCTGAAGCGTTCCGACTCATCGACAATGCGGGCATTCCTGTGCTTGTCTGCTGGAAAGACAGTGCCAACTTGGTCGGCCGGCTGCTGGAGGACGGCCCATCGTACAGGCTGATGAAGAAACTCGCCCAATACACCGTCAACATCTACCCGTCGGAGTTCAGGAAGTTGAACGAACTGGGCGTGGTGAGCGAGAAAAGAGAAGGGCTCTACGTGGTTGACTATCAGCAGCACTACGACCCGCACACCGGACTGCAAACCGACAACAATTGGGCGAATGAGGTGCTGGTGCTTTAACGCGAAACAAGACATTATTAAATGATTGAAAATAAAAACAATAAACATATATCAGTTATGGAATATACCGATAAGGAATACTGTTTAGAGGTGTGGGGCGACATGGCATGTTTCACCCGACCCGAATTGAAAGTGGAGCGAGTCAGTTACGACGTGATAACGCCGTCGGCTGCCCGCGCCATCTTTGAGGCTATATTCTGGAAGCCTGCCTTCCGATGGCAGATAACCAGAATAGACGTACTGAAACCCATAAAGTGGACATCCGTGAGAAGAAACGAAGTCGGCGCCGTGGCAAGTCCTAAGGCCGACGCAGGTTCAATCTTCATCGAGGAAAAGCGCCAGCAGAAAAACTCGCTGATCCTCAAGGACGTGGCTTATCGGATATGGGCAAAACTTGTCTTTATCCCTGTTAAGAACCGTCCCGCGGCGGCGTTCGGCAAGCATGCGCCGACAAGCGATGAGTGTCCGCGCAAATACTACGAAACGTTTGAGCGCAGGGCTAAAGACGGCCAGTGCTTCAACCAGCCGTATCTTGGCACCCGCGAATTTTCCGCCGCTTTCCGCCTGGTTGATGTCGACAACGAAACCCTTACGCCTGCCATCACGGCTGAGCAGGGCGGCACGAAGGACCTGGGCATCATGCTCTACGACATGGACTTCAGCGATCCCCAGAATATCATGCCGATGTTCTACCGCGCGCAGATGAAAGACGGCACAATCAAAGTTCCAGAATTAAATAGCGAGGAGATACTAAGATGATACTGAAGGCTTTATACGACTACTACAACCGTTGCGGCGACCTGCCTAAATTCGGAATGGAAGCGAAGCAGATAGGCTTCCTTATTGTCATTTCAAAGGACGGCAAATTTCTCCGCTTTGAAGATTGCAGAATAAATAAACAGCAGGCACGCACATATCTTGTCAAGAAGCATGTGGACAGGGCTAGTAACATTGCTGCAAACTATCTATACGACAACAGCGCTTATGTGCTCGGAATTTCCAACAAGACAAACGGCAAGGAGCAACTTTATTTCGACGCTTTCAAAACGAAGGTGGATGAGATTTACAAGAAATTTCCAAAGAATGAGGACCTGCAGGCATTGTCGGCTTTCTACAAACAAGGACGGGAGAAAATAGCATCGGAGGTGATGAACGACCCTCTGTGGGATGACATTCAGAAGAATCTGAACAAGAAATATTCCACATTCTCTTTCCGGATAGACGGCGACACCAAAATAATTGCGGAAAAACGAGAAATCCTGCAGTTGGAGAGCGACAATGACAACGGCGGTGAGCAAAGCGTCTGCCTCGTGACGGGCAACCGCGCCACCCCTGTCAGACTGACCACTGCAACCATGATTCCCGGCAGTCAGGCAACAGCACGACTTGTTGCCTTCCAAGTAAAGTCGGGCTACGACTCTTATGGCAAGGAACAGTGTTACAATGCTCCGATAAGCGAAGAGGCGAAGTTTGCCTACACCACCGCGCTCAACGCCATGCTGGCAAGCGACTCCCGCAACAAGTTCTTCATCGGCAACCGCACGTTTCTGTTTTGGGCATCGTCACAAACCGAGGCTGCCGAGCAGGCCGAGGACTGCCTTTTCGAGTTGCTCGGATTCCAGAGTAAAGACAATGACGATGACCCCCATGCGAAAATTGAGCAGGTAAGGAAAGTTTTCAACGCCATCTATTCTGGTCGACTCGCCACCTCCCTCGACGACCGCTTCTACATCCTCGGACTCGCCCCGAACTCGGCGAGAATAGCCGTGGTCTACTGGTCGGAAAGCCCATTGAAGGAGTTTGCAGCAAAGATTCTCCAGCATTTCAACGACATGGAAATCGTCAACATAAGGAAGGATAAAAAGCCATATATGGGCATCAAGAGCATGTTGTTGGCAACGACGCGCGAGGGGAAAAATGAATCAGAAATCTCTCCCAACCTGCCAGAAGCCCTGACTAAAAGCATCTTCCAGGGCATCCCCTATCC
>CAVAOU010000289.1:0-3044 GCA_963590085.1 Senegalimassilia sp.
CATTGATGGCATTCTTCTTGTTCAACGACACTTCGGCGCCGATGCCGGCAGAGATGCCATAGTCGATTTTGTTTTTTATCGACATTGCCAACTGCTCCGTGTTTCGGTTGGTCGACGGGAAATCAGAAATCGCTTCAATATTTGTGTAGTCGAAATTTGAATTGATTTTTTCGGAAATCATAAATCCTATTTCCGGACCGGCGTTGAAGAAAAACCGAGCCTTCTCCGACCCGAAATAGATGTGAGCCAAGAGCGGAATCTGGATGTACGACAAGTCGCGCGAATAGGTGTAACTTGTGCCTTCGAAGTTTTCCGTCCATCCGCGCATCTCGTAGTTGATTTCGCCGATAAGTCCGAAATGCTTTTCTTCGATATAGCGAACCATCACGCCGAACGTCGGGCCCATGTGGAATTTCTGTTTCACGCTTGGCGAAAACATTGTTTGCGACATGAGGTAGCCGCCTTTGGCGCCAACACTCAGATTGCCCGTGAAGAAATCCTGGGCAAACAGCATTTGCACGGAAAGGATGGCAAAGATTATTGATAGACAGTATCTTTTCATTTTACAATTTGCGTTTTTAAGCCAGCCGACGTGTACTGGTAAATGAATGTCGATGTGTTGACAAATCCGCACCAGTTGCTCGCTCTCACCATATTGATGCCTATTTCGTGGCCTTCCACTTGGGGAAGTGCCTTCGTGAAGTCGTTATTGGTCTTGTAGATGGCATTGATGAAGAAATCGGTCACGTCGTATCCGATTTCATACATTCGCGGCACTGTGTTTGCCGGTTGCTCGTTGTACCAATATGCATATCTTGAAGCCAGGGCTTTGTCCTTCTCCAGGCGGTAGCGGGAGAAGATGTAGACATTGTTGGCTTTGAGGAAATTCTCATATTCGCTATAGAGCGACCATTCCGGGTAGCCGAACACTGCAAATTGGCCATCGTTCTTGGGCTCTGCGTTTACGGCATCGATAAAAGCCTTCACCTTTTTCAGCGATGCGCGTGTGCTCGATGTTGGCACAAACAGTGTCTTTTGCGAGCAAACGAAATCGGTGTTGTCAACGTTTACGTTGAATTGCGACAGGCTGCTTTGCTTCAATTGCTGGATTAGCGGTTTCTCTTCCGAGGAGTCATCGGTAAGGAAAACAATATCGTAATTGGCAAACTTGTCCTCAATATAGTTGCGCACTGCGGAGTACATATAAGAGGACGGGGTGTTCATCAGCAGGAACTGACTGTTTTCGTAGAATGAATCATCGTTTATCGAAAACGCATTGACCACATTAATCTTGTTTGCTGTGCCAAATTCTATAATCGGCTTGAGCAACTCTTCTTCCGACGGAGCAAAAATAACTTGCGATTTCTTTACGTCAGCCTTGTTCAGAACCTCAGAAAGGTTTGTGGCGTTGACATCGTAGACCGACAGGTTGACCTTCTGGCTTTTGTTGTCGTAGATGGCAAGCAATGCTCCGCGGTAGAATTCCTGATAGAATATTGCTTGGTTGCTCTTTGTGGATAGACGCGATTCAAACGGAAGCAGAACTGCGATATTGACGCAATCAACCTTCGGTGTCTCGACTGGTGCAACTGCGACCTCTTCAGTAGCGGCTGAATTTGTTATCGGCACAGTCACCATCGAGCCTTTCTTCAGTTTGTCCACATCGGGGTTTGCCTCCTTGACACGCTCCACAGGGACGCCATATTCTTCCGATATCGACTCAAACGATTCTCCTTTTCCCACTTTGTCGTGCACAAACACCGTGTTTGGCTCGGTCTTGGCCTGTGTCTTGGTGGTCGACGTAGGGATAAGAATGGTCATTCCCGTCTTGAAATTGTCGGGCGAAACACCAGGGTTGATTTCGAGGATGTCGGCAAGACTGACGTTGAAATTCACTGAAAGGCGATAGAGTGTGTCGCCAGCCTTGACCACATAAGGTGTCGCTTCTCCGCTGGCATCGACAGGAATGGTAAGTTCTGTGCCGGCCTTCAGTCCGTTGCGTGCCGTAGGGTTGGCATCGAGAAGTTCCGAAACAGAGAGCCCGTACATTTTTGCGATTCCATAGATGGTTTCCCCGCTTTTCACCTGATGCTTGTGGGTGGAGGGCAGCGTCACGGTTTTGGCGGTGCCGCCGAAGTCGGCCACTGGGAAATAGAGCGTTTGCCCTGCCTGCAGGCCGTTGGCTACCGACGGGTTGTACTTGATTATATCTTCTTTCGTGATGCCCAGTTCTTTGGAAATGCCATAGATGGTCTCTTTCTTCTCGACTGAACGGTAGTAGTACTGTGTGCCGCCGATATTGCGTGTGGGCAGTTGCAGTTGTGCCATAGCATACGTCGGTGCTATGGAAATGCCTACTGCCGTAACAAGTTTTAGTATCGATTTCATATATATGGCTTTCTTCAATTTCGACAACTCCAGAAAATGTCAGGAAGGAATAATCACGCGGTTGTTCACCAGTTGAGTGCGTATCGACCGCAGAGTGGACAATTCCTGCATCAATGCTGATATTTGATTGATGTCGTCGGTTTCTTTGTATAATTTGTTTATGCTGTATTCAATTTCGTTTATGCGCACAGAGATGATGGCGTCTTTCCATACGTTAATCGCCAGCAGAACCAGTTCCTTCAGACGGTCGTATTCGGACTCGACCTTGGCAAATTTGGTGTGCACTTTGCTCAACTGCTCTTTTTCCGTGACCAGGTCGATGGCTGTGTTGCGGATGTCATTGTCGGGGTCGGAGCATAATCTCCGTTCAAGGTAGGTTTGCTCAAACGAGATTAACTGTTGCTGATAGTCGGCATTGTATTGCTCTGTCAGCACCTTTCGCTCGTTGTTGCTCAGCGGCCTGTCTGCACCGATGCCTATATTCTGGATGTTGTCGTTTAACTGGATGTTTAACTTCTCGATTTCTTTAGGTAAATCCCCATAGAAATCGTCAAGATACGACAATGCCCTTTCGTAAATCTTCTGATAGGACGGCACGGTAAACGAAATCGACTCGGCCGACAATTCCAGATTCACCGCTTCCAGCAGGGTTGTTT
>CAVAOU010000290.1:0-3037 GCA_963590085.1 Senegalimassilia sp.
GTGTGAGGAGGAGTCTGCGCATCGGTCTACGGTATTACGTTGCCTTTGATTCTGAGATTTGACACACCCGCGTTGGAAACCACGGTGACGGTCTTGTCGAACGAGCCGCGGCGGCCGTCGGGCATGTAGGTGACGCTGATCTTCGAACTCTCGCCGGCGGCTATGGGCTTACGCGGATAGCCAGGCTTGGTGCATCCGCAGGAAGTGCGCGCCGAGCGGATGATGAGCGGCTGCGAACCAGTGTTCTTGAATTCGAAATAGCACGTCACGTCGCCGCCCTTCTCCTTGACATAGCCAAAGTCGTGGGTCTTGGTCACGAAAGTGATCTCCGCCTTGTCTCCGGCCATCAGCGGGAGAAAGGCAAGAGTGGCGACAAGCATTAAAAGCAGTTTCTTCATAATCGGCCTTTGCTTTTGGTTTAATATGCAAAATTAAGTGTTATTGCAAAACGAGGATAATTTCTTCGCATAAAAATGTTTAAATCGTGGGCGGGGCTGTGGGTGCGACAGGCATAATGGGCATAATAGGCATACGGAAGAAAAAAATTTGGCGGGTTGGGGGGATTTTATTAATTTCGCACTTAAACTTTTAAACTATACTAATTATGAGCGAAAACAATGACCAAAGAGAGATAAAAATTGAATTGACACCGGAAATGGCATCAGGCAAATACGCAAACCTCGCCATCATCACCCACTCTGTCAACGAGTTTTTCATGGACTTTGTAAGCGTAGTGCCTAACGCACCACAAGCACGCGTGCAGAGCCGCATCATCATGACTCCTGAGAACGCCAAGACCCTGTTGATGGCTCTCCAGGACAACATCCGCAAATACGAAGCCAACTTTGGCACAATCACTCCAAAGGGACAACCTGCAGAGGGTGGCATGCCAGTGGGCAAAGCATAAACCAAACAAACTGATTGGAGACTATGGAGAATCCGTTGTATATCTACAACACACTCTCCCGCAAGAAGGAGCGCTTCGAGCCGTTGCATGCGCCCAATGTGGGCATGTATGTGTGCGGACCTACGGTCTACGGCGATCCGCATCTCGGCCACACACGTCCGGCAATCACCTTCGACGTGCTGTTCCGCTATCTTAAGCATCTGGGCTACAAGGTGCGCTATGTGCGCAACATCACCGACGTGGGTCACCTTGAGCACGACGCCGACGAGGGAGAGGACAAGATTGAGAAAAAAGCACGGCTGGAGCAGTTGGAGCCGATGGAAATCGCGCAGTTCTACACCAACCGCTACCACAAGGCAATGGAGGCACTCAATGTGCTATCGCCAAGCATCGAGCCCCACGCGTCGGGCCACATCATCGAGCAGATCGAATACATCAAACTGATACTCAAGGCGGGCTATGCCTACGAGAGCAACGGGTCGGTGTACTTCGACGTGGTGAAGTACAACAAGGACTTCCACTACGGCAAACTCTCGGGCCGCAACATCGACGAGTTGCTCAACACCACCCGCGAACTCGACGGACAGACGGAGAAGCACGCGCCGTGCGACTTCGCGCTGTGGAAGAAGGCATCGCCGGAGCACATCATGCGCTGGCCATCGCCATGGAGCGACGGTTTCCCGGGCTGGCACCTCGAGTGCTCGGCTATGGGACAGAAATACCTCGGCGAGACGTTCGACATCCACGGCGGCGGCATGGACCTGATGTTCCCCCACCACGAGTGCGAGATAGCGCAGTCGGTGGCACACAACGGCCATGAGACCGTGCGCTACTGGATGCACAACAACATGATAACCATCAACGGCCAGAAGATGGGCAAGTCGCTCGGCAACTTCATCACCCTTGAAGAGTTCTTCACAGGGTCGCACAAGTTGCTCGACCAGGCTTACTCGGCTATGACCATCCGCTTCTTTATCCTCCAGGCTCACTACCGCGGCACAGTCGACTTCTCCAACGATGCGCTGAAAGCCGCCGAGAAGGCCTACGACCGCATGGTCGACGGCTACCGCCGCCTGCAGGACCTGAAGCCGTCGGAGGCATCGACAGCCGACGTGAAGCAGTTCCGCAAGAAGTGCTACGACGCCATCAACGACGACCTCAACACGCCTATGGTCATCGCCGAACTGTTTGACGCCTGCAAGGTGATCAACCAGGTGAACGACGGCAAGGCTACGCTGACCCAGGAGGACATCGACGAGTTGAAGGACCTGTTCCAGACGTTCCTCATCGACGTGCTCGGCGTGCGCACCGAAATCGTTTCTGGCGACGACGCGCAGGCTCTGGAGCCGTTTGAGAAGGCCATCGACCTCCTGCTCGAAATCCGCAAGGAGTCGAAGGCAAAGAAGGATTGGGCCACATCCGACCTTATCCGTGACCGCCTCGCAGCCATCGGGTTCGACATCAAGGACACGAAGGACGGCTTCGAATGGTCGCTCAAGAAATAAAGACAGTGCTCAAAATTTAATAATTTGTGAAATTCCGTTAAATCAGTCTGTGATTTAACGGAATTTTTTTGCTTTTGTGATTACTTAAATATACTTTTGCCATAGAGTTGCAGAGATAGAGCCTAAAAGGTGGCTCTGCAACGATGAATTATTGATTATTACTTTGTAAAATGATATTACACTTCAACCTTAATCATTTAGTCTAAATTTCCCTACGTCGTTGACAGAAAAGGAGTATGCGAATATCGAATGGATGTAAAACGACACAACGGCAGCGAAAGTTGCTGGTAAGCCCGACTTGGTCGGGCTTTTTTTGTGACTGTTGGCGGCGCCACTTACAGGGCGCAATTGCTTGTTTGCCAGTGGCCCCAGGCTGAAGCCTGGGGTTAGCAATACGGCGCACCTACGGCGCGCGCTCTCATCGCCGACTGCCTCTCAGGGGGCTCCCAACGAGGCGCGCTCTCTCCTCGCCGCCAGCCTCTCAGAGGCCTCCCAACGAGGCGCGCACTCCCTCTGATGCTTGGGTCAGCAATACGGTGCGCGCTCGAGCAAAAACAAAGCGGGGGGCGGTTGATGACCGTCCCCCGCTGGGATGCTATAGGATGACTGTTATTTCACAATCACT
>CAVAOU010000291.1:0-3026 GCA_963590085.1 Senegalimassilia sp.
GAACCGTTCCTGCGCCAGTGGATACTGGAAGGACATAAGGAATGGAAACCGAACGTATACGGACAGTGCAAGAGCTGGCTGGATATGGGATTGCAGCCTCGTGCCGTAAGCCGCGACCTCGACTGGGGGATTCCCGTGCCGGTGGAAGGAGCGGAAGGGAAAGTGCTCTACGTTTGGTTTGACGCGCCAATCGGCTATATCTCCAATACAAAAGAACTCTTGCCCGACACTTGGGAAACCTACTGGAAGAGCAAGGACACACGCATCATCAACTTCATCGGCAAGGACAACATCGTGTTCCACTGCATCGTGTTCCCGGCAATGCTTATGGCCGACGGCTCGTATCAGTTGCCTGAGAATGTGCCTGCCAACGAGTTTCTTAACCTCGAGGGCGACAAGATTTCCACATCGCGCAACTGGGCTGTGTGGTTGCACGAGTATCTCCGCGACCTTCCTGGCAAGCAGGACGTGCTGCGCTATGTGCTCACTGCCAACGCTCCTGAGACCAAGGACAACGACTTCACATGGAAGGACTTCCAGGCGCGCAACAACAATGAGTTGGTGGCTATCCTCGGCAACTTCGTGAACCGCACATTCGTGCTTACCCACAAATACTACAACGGCGTGGTGCCTGCCCTCGGTGAACTCACCGACTACGACCGCCAGACTCTGCAGGAGTTTGCCGACGTGAAGGCCAATGTCGAGAACTACATCGAGCATTTCCGCTTCCGCGACGCGCTGAAGGAGGCCATGAACCTTGCCCGCATCGGCAACAAGTATCTTGCCGACACGGAGCCTTGGAAGGTGGTGAAGACCGACGCGAAGCGTGTGGAAACAATCATGAACATCGCCATCGAGATTACAGCCAACCTGGCTATCGCTTTCGAGCCGTTCCTTCCGTTCATGTCGAAGAAACTTCGCGGCATGCTCGGCATGGAGAAGTTCGACTGGAACGAACTGGGCTCTATCTCAATCATCCCTGCCGGCGCTACAATCCAGCCTGCGGAACTCCTGTTTGAGAAGATTGACGACAGTGTGATTGATGCGCAGATTAAGAAACTGCACGACACCAAGGAGGCCAACAAACTCAAGAACTTCAAGCCAGAGCCTGTTGCTGCCAATGTGCCGTTCGACGACTTCATGAAACTCGACATCCGTGTGGGCAAGGTGCTCGAATGCGAGAAAGTGCCTAAGGCCGACAAACTGTTGAAATTCAAAATCGACGACGGTATGGGCGGACGCACCATCGTTTCGGGTATTGCCAAGTACTACAAGCCTGAGGATTTGGTGGGCAAGGAAGTGTGCTTCATAGCCAACTTCGAGGCTCGCAAACTCAAGGGCGTGGAGTCGCAGGGCATGATCCTCTCGGCCGAAAACGCCGACGGCTCGCTGGTGGTTATTGGTCCGCAAGGCGAAGTAACCCCTGGCTGCCAAGTAAGATAAA
The DNA here is from genome assembly GCA_963590085.1 of Senegalimassilia sp. Taxonomy (GTDB): domain Bacteria; phylum Bacteroidota; class Bacteroidia; order Bacteroidales; family Muribaculaceae; genus Limisoma. Next base: position 1,445 of record CAVAOU010000291.1, read on the forward strand.
CAGCAGAGAAACTGCAAAGCGCGCTGTAAATGCAAATTGCTTTTACAGCGCGCTTTTTTTATCGTTGTTTCGCTATTCGAGGCAGGGCTTGGCGGTTAGGCGGGCGATGCGGTACTTGATGCGGTTTACAATCCGCTGGAAGAACGACTCTTCCGGCTCGCGGAGGTTCACGTCGATGGTGCCGGTGGCGTTGTTGAAAAACAGGATTGACTGCTCCATCACCACGGCAACCTCGTTGCCGGCAATCTTGAAGCCGTTGATGCTCGAGATGCGGATGTTGCGGAACGGGCTGCACTCGTCAAGAGAGCCAATGGTCATAAGTCCGTTTTCAAACGTGATGTTGAAGCATTCGCGGCAGCGTTCTTCCACTTCGGCAAACAGTTTCCGCGGCAACCCGTTCTTGGGGCGGCGGATGTTTTTGTAGAGATATTTTATAGTTCGTTTGTTTACCATCTTGGAAGTGTACCTTATTCGATTTGTCTGCTATAATAATGCTTTTGGGGGCAAAAATGTTCAACTAATCTTAACCTTTTTATCGGATTTTTTGGACGGAGACAATTATCGGGCGAAATATTTGTGTAGTAATTAAAAACTTAGTACCTTTGCACCCGATAAACTTAATACATTTTTTATTTAAACAAAACTTTAATGGCAACTAAAATTAGATTACAACGCCATGGCCGCAAGCGCTATGCGTTCTATCCGATTGTTATCGCTGATAGCAGGGCACCACGAGATGGTAAATTTATTGAAAGGATAGGTTCTTATAATCCGAACACTAATCCTGCTACAATAAGTTTGGATTTCGATAGAGCTTTGTATTGGGTTAGCGTAGGTGCACAACCTACCGACACTGTTCGTCGTCTTCTCTCTAACGAGGGCGTGCTTTTGAAGAAGCATTTGCTCGGTGGTGTTAAGAAGGGCGCTTTTACTGCAGAAGAGGCTGATCGTCGTTTCGAGGCTTGGAAGCAGAACAAAGAGTCAAAGGCAAACACCAAGAAAGAGCAATTGGCAAATGACAAGAAGCAAGCTGACAGCAAGCGCTTGGAAGAAGAAAAAGCCAAGAACGCAGCTAAGGCTGAATTGGTAGCAAAGAAGAAAGCAGACATTGCTGCTGCAGAGGCTGCCCAGAAGGCTGAAGAGGCTGCTGCTGCAGCCGCAGAGGCAGAAAATGCTGATGCTCCTGCTGAAGCTCCTGAAGCACCTGCTGCAGAGTAAGAGCATACGAATCTACAAAAATAGGCAAAAGTCGCGCAATGCACTTTTGCCTATTTTTTTGTTGGTGCGGTGGCGGGAAACAAAACAGGAGACACGTTTGTGCCTCCTGTTTGTGTGAGTGGAATGGCGGAGGAGTTGAACCTCGCAATATCACCGCTGTTAACGCTGCTCGCTACCGATGCGACCATCATCCCACTCCGCAAAGATAAGAATAATTTGCTAAGAACGAAAATAAATCGGGAAGAGCCGGTTTGTGCTGGTGCGGTAGGGTGAAGCTTATTTTGGTGTGGTGGTGTACTTACAGCACGCATTTTCATTATTATCAGCCCTTGCCCCAGGCTAAAGCCGTGGGGTTTTGGAACAT
>CAVAOU010000292.1:0-3016 GCA_963590085.1 Senegalimassilia sp.
GCAAGCACATCAAGGCACGGCACAAAAAGAAGCGCAATGACCGCCATCAGTTTCATTAAGAATATACTGACCCGTACCATTGCGCTTGTATGTTTAGAATGTTGGTCGACTAATGACGGCGCATCTTGCGCATCATGTTGAGCGACTTCATCGAAGTAGCCATCTTCATCATCTTGCGAGTGCTGTCAAATTGCTTGAGCAAGCGGTTAACCTCCTGCAACGATGTGCCGCTACCTGCGGCGATGCGCTGACGGCGGCTGCCGTTGATGATTTCCGGATTGCGGCGCTCGTAGGGAGTCATCGATTGGATGATAGCCTCGATGCTCTTGAACGCATTGTCGTCGATGTCGATGTCCTTGATGGCCTTGCCAACACCTGGAATCATCGATGCCAAATCCTTCAAGTTACCCATCTTCTTGATTTGGGCAATCTGCGCCATAAAGTCGTTGAAGTCGAACTGGTTTTTGGCAATCTTCTTCTGCAGGCGGCGCGCCTCCTCCTCGTCGTATTGCTGCTGCGCGCGCTCAACGAGAGAAACGATATCGCCCATGCCGAGGATACGGTCGGCCATACGAGCAGGATGGAACACGTCGATTGCCTCGAGTTTTTCGCCCGTACCAACAAACTTGATAGGCTTGTCGACAACGGTGCGGATTGACAGAGCGGCACCACCGCGGGTGTCACCATCGAGTTTCGTGAGGACAACGCCGTCGAAATCCAAGCGCTGGTTGAACTCCTTGGCAGTGTTGACGGCATCCTGGCCGGTCATTGAGTCGACCACGAAGAGAGTTTCCTGCGGCTTGATAGCCTTCTTGATAGCCTCAATCTCGTCCATCATCTGCTCGTCGACAGCCAAACGTCCAGCAGTATCGACAATCACAAGGTCAAGGTTGTTGGCCTTAGCATGCTTGATGGCGTTTTGAGCGATCTCGACAGGATTTTTCGAATCCGGCTCAGTGTAGACAGGCACGCTAATCTGCTCGCCGAGCACCTTCAACTGCTCGATAGCGGCAGGACGGTAGACGTCGCAAGCCACAAGCAACGGGCGCTTGCCTTTTTCGCTCTTGTATTTCTTTGCAAGTTTGCCGGAGAAGGTAGTCTTACCAGAACCCTGCAGACCTGACATCAAAATCACAGTTGGGTTGCCCGACAGGTTGACATCGGCAGCCATGCCGCCCATCAACAGCGCAAGTTCGTCGTGGACAATCTTCACCATCAACTCGCTCGGCTTGACAGCCGTAATCACGTTCTGACCGAGAGCCTTCGCCTTGACTGTGTCGGTAAACTGCTTAGCCACGCTGTAGTTGACGTCGGCATCGAGCAAAGCACGGCGCACGTCCTTCAGCGTTTCCGCCACGTTGATTTCCGTGATTTTACCCTGGCCTTTCAGCAGTTTAAACGACCGTTCCAGTCTTTCGCTTAAATTTTCAAACATATGTAGTCCTTATCTTATTCGTTTATATTACAGTTTATTGGTCAATGGCTGGGGGAACACCACCTTCGGCTTGAAGGTCTTCGCTTCCTCTGCGTCCATGTGGGCGTAGGCCATGATTATCACCACATCGCCAACATAAACCTTGCGCGCCGCAGCCCCATTGAGACAAATGGCGCCTGAGCCGCGCTCACCGGGGATGGCATAGGTGTCGATGCGTTCGCCATTGTTGTTGTCAACAATGTAAACCCGTTCATTGGCAATGATACCGGCGGCATCCATCAAATCCTCGTCGATGGTGATGCTGCCGATGTAGTTCAAGTCGGCACTTGTCACCGTAGCGCGGTGAATCTTCGACTTCAGTACTTCAATCTGCATTTCTCTTGAGTGTAGTCTAATTTAAGCCTTTTTGTAGGCAATGTTGTCAATCAGGCGCACTTCACCGCAGTAGACTGTGATGCAGCCAGTGATTTCGCTTGCGTCTGCCCAGTCGTTGACCGGTTGCATAGTCAGGGCATTCACAATAGAATAATACTCCACCTCCATCTGAGGCAGGGCATTGAGACTGTCAACCACGAATTTTTCTGTTTCAGCCACGGTGTGCGACTGTGCAAAGGTACAACTTTCCTTTAGAATACGGTATATATTCGGTGCTAATTGTCGCTGTTCGGGGGTGAGACGCACGTTTCGGCTGCTCAGCGCCAGGCCGTCGTCCTCACGTTTGATAGGGCAAGCCACAATCTGGAGTTTGAAGCCTTCGAGTTCCACCATCTTGCGGATTACGGCAATCTGCTGAAAGTCCTTTTCGCCGAAATACGCGCGGTCGGGCTCTACAAACGCAAACAGTTTGCTCACAATCTGAGCCACGCCGTTGAAGTGTCCCGGGCGGTGAGCGCCTTCCATCACCTCAGCCACAGCGCCAAGGTCGAATTGGCGGTTGTCGGGTTCCGGATAGACTTCCTCTACCGATGGCATGAACACCACGTCGCAGCCTGCTGCTTCGAGCAGTGCGCAGTCGCGCTCCTCGGTGCGCGGATAGGTTGCAAGGTCCTGTTTGTTATTGAATTGTGTGGGGTTGACAAACACGCTGACCACAACAATGTCGTTCTCTGCACGAGCACGATCCACAAGCGACTTGTGGCCAGCATGCAAAGCGCCCATTGTAGGCACGAGTCCGACAACTTTATTGTCTTGCTTAAAGCCTTTTACCAAAGACTTTAACTCCGAAATAGTCTTAACAACTTTCATTTTGTTTCATTTTAAGCCATGCAAAGGAAATAAATATTTATAACATAGCGAAACAGAACGCCATCATTTTTCATTTTGCAGGCTTTAGCGGCGCAGTTGGAAAGTCGGAAAAATTTAGGATTCCATCGTTTTTCCAAGCCGTTTGATTACAATTGCCCGTTGTTTGACAGCCTAAAAATTTCACATTCAAAGATTTTTTATTATCTTTGCAATATTAATTTAGAGAATACTATGAGTAAAGGTAAGGTATTGTTTGTCAATCAGGAGATTATGCCATATCTCCCCGAATCGGAAATTTCAAAGGCCGGCCTCGAGTTGCCTAAGGGCATCCAGGAG
>CAVAOU010000293.1:0-3012 GCA_963590085.1 Senegalimassilia sp.
GCACCAAAGCAAGCCGAAGCATCTCAGCCGAAGGCCAAGACCGCTCCTCGCACCAAGCAGAAACTCTCGCAGAAGTCTCGCGCCGCCCTGGAATCCATCGCCAAGAAGATGGGCTACAAGATTGTGTGGCACGAAACGATGGACGACAACGGCTACGTCAACCACTCAACCAAGGAAATCCACCTCGCCATGGACTCCGAGAAGACTGTCGAAGCAATCTTTGGTCACGAGTCAACACACGCCATCCGCCGCAGCAGCGAGGCTGACTTCAACACTCTCCGTGACGCTCTCAAGAAATACATGGGCGATGATTGGTGGAACGAGCAGATTGAGCGCAAGCGCAAGGCTGGCTACTCAGAGGACAAACTCGAAGAAGAAGTCACTGCCGATGCCGTAGGCGAAGCCTTCTTCGATGAAAAGATGGCAGAAGACCTTGCCCGTGAGTTGGAAGGCAAACCCAACATCCTTGCCAAACTCCGTGAAACTTGGCAACGTATCATCGACTACCTTCGAAGCATCGGCGCAGAAGCAAGCGAAAAACTGCAACAGGCAGAGAAGTCACTTGCCGCCTTCGATGCCGTGGTCAACTCCTTCAAGCACGCCGCCGAAAAAGCATCGGAGCGCGATGCCAACAGCCAAAACGTAAGCAGTGAAACATTGAAGCAACTCAACGAGAAAGGTTTGACAATGCGTGGCGGAGTCGTGATGAGTGAAGAGGCGGCAAAACTCAAGGAAGAAACGGGATACCTTACTCCTAACGAGCGAATCGATGATTCCGACCAAAGGGTAATCGACAGAAGCAGAAGAACTCTGCCGCGCACCATTTCCCGATTGGAAGCAGAGAATGCCAGCGAGGACGTTCTCCGAGTCCTTCGTATTGTTGACGACCGCAATGCCGCAAAGGATGCCGCCGCTGGACTGATGCGCAGATTCACTCCTGATGCGGATACACCATCAAAACGCAAAGTCTTCTCTAAGCCATCGAAGAAAGTATCCCCGATAAGACCTCAGGGCGACATCTACCTTTATAGTGTAGACTTCGACACATCTTGTCCGAGGACGTTCACGCAAGCGACCATCGCAAACGAGATTGAGCGCAGACTTGGCCGCCCTCTGAATATGCGGCAATATGTGCAACTTGGCGAAGTCCTTCGAGCCATCGGCGTTGAGATTCCTTGCACCTATTGCTATGTCGAAAACAAGCGGCAAGCGAAGAAGGAAGCCTATTACACATACACCAATGCACGCAATGCCGTATGGAAAGCCTCTACACCAGAAGGTGAAGTGGAAGCAATGTACGGCCACACACCGACAGCCAAGGATCCAAATCGGCTAACCGCTGCCGCATCCAAGAAATTGGCTGAATGGCGTAAGCAGAAAGAGCAGGGCGACACATATGCGCCACGCATCGAAAGCCTGTTCACTCAGTACTCAATGTCTCGCAACAAGGCTCTCTACACCCTGGACTCTTGGCTCGGTGACGGAAAAATCGATAAGTATACATCGGAAGCCACATTGGCCAACAAACTGATGGCTGAATTCAAGGTAGCAGAGGACGAAGCGAACTTCATCGACAAGAGTGCCGTTACCCGCATAAAAGGGGAACTGCGTGAGATTGCCGCAGAATGGAAGAACGACATCAACAACAGCCGCCGTCACGATGACTACGATGCCAACAACGGCAGGATGGGGCAGTTCCTTCCCCGTGCGGTCGACTACTATCGTGATATGACTCTCTATGGCTCGTCATCATCACAAGCCAAGAAACTGTTGCGCTATGTTCCTTACACCGATGAGATGCGTACGTTGACAAAGGCCGACATCGATTACTTGAATTCCATTGACGGATTGAGATTCCACGGAAACAACGACTTCCGTCTGGACTATTACGATGACTACGTTCAACTCATCGCCGATGCCACGCCTCGTTCACTGAAGGCACAGACCTACACGAAGAATCCCGATTTCGTGGAATGCTTTGCGCCTACAGGCATCAAGGTTAATATGTCGGTTGCGGCATATGGCGGCGTAGACGGAAAGGCTATTATGGAAAACCAGCACGAAGGTATGGCGTGGAAGACAGCGCAGATGCTCGCAGAGCGATATCCTGATGCAGGAGCGATGATGATGGTCACCAACGATGAGCAACTGAGTTATGCTCTCAATTGCGGTTGGGTGACTATGGTCATACCTTTCCACGCAAGCAGTCTGGCTAAAGAGTATTATTATGATATGCGCAAATGGATGGACTATTCACAGACACAAAGTGAATGGCTAAAGAATGCCGACACTATGCGCCGAGAGTTGGAACAAGACGGCGTTTCCGTGCCTAAGGATATCAAGTCCGAGGAATTGTTCCAAACCTATGTAGACCATTTCCACAAGAAACAATATTGGGCATACAATGCCAATACAAAGGAATGGCAGCCAGCGGCACCTCACTTCCATCCCGGTGACTATTGGGCAGAGGGACCGAACGGTGAGAAGCAACTGATACCGGGACACCACAACGACAAGGCTACCTACCTTCGCCTTTGCGAGGAGTATGGTGTGATGCCACGATTCTCAGGCCACAAAGTTAAGGATGCCGAAGGCAACACCATCGATGTTACCGAGCATCCCAACTATATGAACCTTATCAAGGAAGTTGCCCGTACCGACACCGAACAACGGTTCATGGACATCACCAACCTTGACAAGGAAGACCCAAATGCACCAATCATCACCGAAGAGAATGCCGAAATCATCTTCGGCAACAAGTTGCCTGAGGCAAATCCCTTCGGCCGCCATATGACAACCCTTGAATGGGGATTGCTGAAGAAATATGAATTTGCCAACCGAGGCGGTTATCTGAACGAAACCGACTACAATACTCTTATTAATACATCCGTCCTTCGTGGTGATGATATCGCAGGCAAGTTCATCGACAACTATGTCCGTCAGGAGCGCCCGTTAGGCTACCTCACCGAAGAGTTGAGAGACTATGCCGAGATAACCAATAAGGCAATAATC
>CAVAOU010000294.1:0-3010 GCA_963590085.1 Senegalimassilia sp.
GGCATACTATATGCAGGACAACAACAAGCAGATGCCTATCGTAACCGATCCGCTGTACTTCGTCATCGACGAGAAGAACCGCAGCATCGAGTTGACCGACAAAGGTATCGACGTGCTCACAGGTAAGACCGACGACCCAACATTCTTCATCCTGCCTGACATCACCACCCAACTCGCAGAACTCGAAAACGAGCCAATCTCTGCCGAAGAGAAAGCCGAAAAGAAGGCAAACTACGCACAAAACTACGCCATCAAGGCAGAGCGCGTGCACACGGTTAACCAGTTGCTCAAGGCCTACACCCTCTTCGACCGCGACATCGAATATGTGATCGACGACAACAAGATCAAGATTGTCGACGAGCAGACAGGCCGTATCATGGAAGGCCGCCGCTACAGCGACGGACTCCACCAGGCCATCGAAGCGAAGGAAGGTGTGAAGGTTGAAGCCGCCACACAGACATTCGCCACTATCACCCTGCAGAACTACTTCCGCATGTACCACAAGTTGGCTGGTATGACCGGTACGGCAGAGACCGAAGCCGGTGAGTTCTGGGACATCTACAAACTTGATGTAGTAACCATCCCAACCAACCGTCCAGTGGCACGTATCGACATGAACGACCGCGTCTACAAGACGAAGAAAGAGAAATACAATGCCGTAATCGACGAAATCCAAAAGATGGTTGAAGCCGGCCGTCCGGTGCTTGTCGGCACCACCTCGGTAGAAATCTCCGAGTTGCTCAGCCGCATGCTCCAGTTGCGCCGCATCCCTCACAATGTGCTCAACGCCAAGTTGCACCAGAAAGAGGCTGAAATCGTGGCTCATGCCGGACAGAAAGCCGTGGTTACCATCGCCACCAACATGGCAGGCCGTGGTACCGACATCAAACTTGCGCCAGAGGTTAAGGCCGCAGGCGGTTTGGCAATCATCGGTACCGAGCGCCACGAGTCGCGCCGCGTAGACCGCCAGTTGCGTGGTCGTGCCGGCCGTCAGGGCGACCCGGGTTCGTCAGTATTCTTCGTGTCGTTTGAAGACACCGTGATGCGCTTGTTTGCCACCGACCGCGTGGTCAAGATGCTCGACCACCTCGGACTCAAAGAGGGCGAGCCAATCGAAGCAAAGATGGTTACCAACGCCATTGAGAACGCCCAGAAGCGCGTAGAGGAAAACAACTTCGGTATCCGGAAGCGCCTGCTCGAATACGACGACGTGATGAACGCGCAGCGCAAGGTGATCTACACCCGCCGCCACCACGCGTTGATGGGCGAGCGCATCGGCATCGACATCATGAACATGCTCTTCGAAACCGTTGGCAACATCGTGAAACGCTACGGCGCTCAGGACGAATACGAAGACCTCCGCATGGATGTGCTCACCACCTTCGGCTTTGAACCACCGTTCACAGAGGAAGAATATAAGAAACTCGGCGCCGACAAGCAGGCTGACGCAATCTACAAACTCGCCATCAGCACATTCAACCAGCGCACCGAAAAGATGACCGAAACTGCAATGCCAGTGATTACCGACATCGTTGAGAATCGCGGCGGCAAGGGTCTTGTACGCGTGCCTATCGCCGACGGCAAACGCATCTTCGGCATCACCGTCGACCTTGAAGAATCGTACAAGGAAGGCTGCAAGAACATTGCCAAGGCATGGCAGAAAGCCATCCTGCTCATGAGCATCGACGAGGCTTGGAAAGAGCACCTCCGCGAACTCGACCAGTTGCGCCAGTCAGTGCAGAATGCAAGTTACGAGCAGAAAGACCCGCTGGTAATCTACAAGATTGAATCGTTCAAGATGTTTGACGCAATGCTCGACAACATGAATGCCAAGGCTGTTGCCACCCTCATGCGCGGCCACATCCCGATGCAGGCACAAAGCCAGCCGCCACGCGAAGAGCCGGCTCCACAGCAGGCAGAAGAGCGTCCTCAGGACAACAGTCCACGCATCCCAGCACCGCGCTACAGCAACACCTCGGTATCGCCGTCGATGCCTACGGCAGAGCCTGTAGCAGCGCCTGAGCCACGCGAAGACTACCGCAAGTACACTGCCCACAAGGAAGACTATCCAGGACAGGACGAGCAGCGACAGGCAGCCCGTGCACCGCAAGGTCCGCGCCACACCGACCCGATTAAAGTAGGGCCTAAAGTAGGGCGCAACGACCCATGTCCATGCGGCAGCGGCAAGAAATACAAGAACTGCCACGGCAAAGGACTCGTTTAGCAGTCACACCAACAAAAAATACGCCCGCAGATCATCTGACCTGCGGGCATATTTTTTGTATATATGTTCTGGTTAGAACACAATTCGTTGCTTGGGACTTCTAACAAGCGCGCCGGCTATGCCATAGCCGCCATCAATGTTGCTGAAGATTTGCACTGCCTCTGTTTGTTCGTCCAAACTCATCTGGGCATAGACTTCATAGAGCATCACGGATTTCAGATAATGATACAAATCCTCAGAAATGGTCTGCAATTCGACTTCCACAATACGCTTGCCCACATCGCCCCAGCGCAGGCGAGTCGTTATCACACATTCATATTCTTCAGCATTGACAGCTCCACCTCCAAACACGTTGCTAAAATTGCTGTACCATCCATGACGAGGTTTCATCAATCTTATATCCTTGAATATCAAATCTGATGAATGGAAACATTCGTTTGTATCCCAAACAATTTGCCCGTTTTCTTCTTTCTCCGTCGTACTGCGGACAACCAACCGATAATACTTCGAAGTGTCAATTCCCTTCAACCGAAGCCTCACATCCGCCACCGTGTCTGAGCCGCCATCAGAACGTCCCGTTTCAAGAAGATCTGGTGTATAGTCTTGTTTGTATTTATTGCCACCGACAATTTCCACATAGCCACTCGGAGCATCAGGCACGGTGAACTTAGCAGTTGCCGATGCATAACTGGAATCAGAAGCAGATACTTCAATCACGTCACCGACCTTCGGTCGATAGTCACACCGGTAATTATGAGAATCCTGACTATAATGCATCGGTAATGG
>CAVAOU010000295.1:0-2966 GCA_963590085.1 Senegalimassilia sp.
GAGTAGAGCCAGATGAGCGCCACTGTGATGATGACGTTGACGGCAAACGGGATGCCGAAGGCGTCGAACACGAGCGGCTGCAGCACCACGCATACCACGAAGAAGCGCACTGAGGCTCCGAGCATCTTGGAGATGAAGAAGAACCATGCGCCGGTGCGGTAACTTGCCAGGCCGAAGCGGTTTTCGAGGTAGCCGTAGATGCTCACGAGGTTCATCTTGTAGAACAGCGGGATGAGCACGAGCGACACGAGCAGCGCTCCAACGAAAAATCCGAACACCATCTGCATATAGGCGTAGCCGTTGGCTTCAACGGCGCCCGGCACGGAGATGAACGTGACGCCCGAGATCGGCGCGCCGATCATGGCTATTGCCACCAGATACCACGGCGACTTGCGGTTGCCGGTGAAGAAGCCGGCGTTGTCGGCCTTGCGGCCTGTGATCCACGAAACTACAAACAGCAGTACGAAATAGAACGCTATCGTTGCAAGGATTATCCAAGGTGTTGACATATCGGTTTATCTGTTTTTTTGAGGTTGTAAGTTGTTATTCTGCATAAAGGAGGTAGGGGCGGCGCTGCTTCTTGAATTTCTCAACGTCGGCCTTCCATGTGGCTTTAATCTCGGCGGCGCTCTTGCCAGCCTCAATCATCTTGCGGATGTCGCCGCGGCCAATCAGCAACTCGAAGAACGAGCGGAAGAAGTGGTCGTCGAGGTTGAGGTTGCGGTAGGCGTCGATGAGGTATTCGAGGTTGATGCCTTTGGCGATGACCTCGTCGTCGCTAAGGCCGGAGAGGTCCACGCCGTGGCAGAGTTTGTTGAGTTGCGGCGGGTTTTTGGCGCCGTCCACGCTGCGCGGGGTGAACGAGAACTTGTAGCCCTTCATGTTCGGGTGGCCATACACCTGGAACGGCTTCGAGGTGCCGCGGCCGAGGCTCACCGGAGTGGCTTCGAAATAGCACATCGACGGGTAGAGGTAGATGGCGTGCATGTTAGGCAGGTTGGGCGACGGCGCTATCGGCAGCACGTAGCGGCTCTGGTGGGTGTAGCCCTTGCACTTCACCACGGTGAGCGGCACTTTCTTGCCGTCCTTGAGCCAGCCTTCGCCGTTGGCCATCGTGGCGAGTTCGCCGAGGGTCATGCCGTGCACAATGGGGATGGGCAGGCGGCCTACGCCCGACTCGTACTTCATGTCGAGGATCGGTCCGTCGACATACATGCCATTGGGGTTCGGGCGGTCGAGCACCACAAACGACTTGCCGTACTTGGCGGCGGCGTTCATCAGGTCGACCATCGTGCAGTAGTAGGTATAGAAACGCAACCCGACGTCCTGGATGTCGGTCACGATCACGTCAAACTTGTCCATGATTTCCTTCTTAGGCTCGCGCTTGTTGCCGTCGTAGAGCGACGCGATGGGGATGCCCGTCTTCTCGTCTACGCTGCTCTTCACCTTTTCTCCGGCATCCGCCTTGCCGCGGAATCCGTGCTCCGGCGAGAATATTGTGGTCACCTTGATGCCCTTGCGAAGCATCACGTCGAGCACATGCTCGTTGCCTACCATGCCGGTGTGGTTGCTCAGCAGAGCCACGCGTTTGCCTTTGAGCAGCGCCACGTATTCGCTCACCTGCTCGGCGCCGACACTGATTTTTGCCTGCGCCCCCAGGGCACACAGCGTAACGACCAATGCCGTCAGTATAAATGATTTTAAGGATTTCATCTATGGTTATGTCTGGTTTTAGGTGCTTTTAAATCTTTGCAAACATAAGCAAAAAAAATTAAAAATCAACACCAACATATATTAAAGTATGTTGTCACGGCCGACTTTTTTGGCACCCCCGCAAGCCGACAAAGCCCGGAGCGCGATGCCCCGGGCTTTTATCAGTTGGACTCTTGACCGCCGGCGGTTAGCCTACAACGGAGAAGATGCGGATTTCAGGATCAGCCTGGAAATAAGGTGCCAAGCCTGTAACCACGTCGTTTTTGAACATGTCGGATGTGAGGTAGGCTGCTGCGTGCTCAGCGCTGTCAAAGCCGTGGAGCACCTGCACGTCCTCGTCGCGCACGAGCAGGTTCTTGCTCACAGCGCCCTCGATGGTGTCGAGAAACGGTTGACGGTAGTCGAAGTATACCTTTGCAGCGTTTGCGCGGTCACTCTCGTTGATCTTCATTGTGATTTCAAGATAAGCCTTTACGTTTTCCATTTTTACTTTCTTTTAGTGGGTTTAACATTCTTGTCTTATGACGATGCAAAGTTACGGCGCGCTGCGCGCCTTGTCCGTGCAAATTCGCCCACCAAAATGGTAAATTCAGGAATACGGCGCTTCTTTGCCCTACATCACTGCGGGGAGGGCGTACTTCACGAGGCAGTAGCCGCCGCCAATGAGCCAGCAGAACAGGATGGCGGCTAAGAGGAACGGCTTGGCGCCGGCCTTCTTGAACTTGTCGATGCTTGTCTCGGCGCCGAGCGCAGCCATCGCCATGGTGAGCAGGAAGGTGTCCAATTGGTTTATCCATGCCACCAAGCCAGCAGGCAGAAGGTCGAGCGAGTTGAAGCCGATAATCACGAGGAAGAACACTGCAAACCAGGGGATTACAATCTTAGACGATCCTGCGGCTTCGCCTCCGTTCTTAGCCCGCCGCGCCACGCTCCAGGCAATGACCAGCAGCACGGGCACGAGCATCATCACCCTTATCATCTTCACGATGATGGCGTTGTTGCTCACCTCGGCGCCCATGGCGTTTGCCGCGCCTACTACGTGCGCCACCTCGTGGACGGTGGAGCCGGTGAACAGGCCCATCATGTCGGGCGAGAGGCAGAACACCCCGGCTCGGTAGAGTATCGGGTAGAGAAACATCGAGGTGGTGCCGAAGATCACCACCGTGGCCACTGCCACTGCAGTCTTGTAGGGCGCAGGGCGGATGGCGCCGTCAACGCCGAGCACCGCCGCCGCGCCGCAGATGGCGCTGCCG
>CAVAOU010000296.1:0-2954 GCA_963590085.1 Senegalimassilia sp.
ATAGACTATTGCATGAATATGGCGCTCAATGCCGATGGGAGCCGATTAGCCTATATAAAGCATGCTGGATAGAGAGCGATGATGCTGATGCTTTGGCGGCATTCAAGAAACGCAAGCATCAGTTTATGGCGCTCGACAGAGATGGCCGTGATGTCTTTTTGGCGGACTCTGGCTATGTGCTCCAGATGGCACAGTCGGATTTTCCTAAAATAAAATTCCATTTCACGTCTGAATTTTAACTTTTTCAAATAACGAAATGGGCGCTTTCCGAAGATTTTACTTCAGGAAGCGCCCGTTTCGTTGTCTGCAAAGTGCCATTCAATTAAATCGCGATTGTTAAATTATTAGAAGCGCATTTTTGTTGGCTGTTGTGCAATTACTAAATCCGTGAATTTATGAGCTGAATACCAGAGTGTTATGTTGTTTTTCTAGGAGGGAATACGATACTTTAAGATTATGATAAAGCATTCAAAAATCCACGTTGAGCGATTGCTGTTATTGGCTAATTTTTTATTATCTTTGCATATTAAACGAAGTGTGCATATACTTTGTGTGATATGAATTTAATTTAGTTATATGATAGAAGATCGTATCAAAAGGATTAATATTGAAAAGGAAATGCAAGATTCCTACATCGACTATTCTATGTCGGTGATTGTGTCTCGTGCATTGCCTGATGTCCGAGATGGTTTCAAACCCGTTCATCGCCGCGTGCTTTTTGGAATGCAACGATTGGGCAATACGTCAAATCAGCCGACCAAAAAATCTGCGCGTATTGTCGGTGAGGTAATGGGTAAGTACCACCCACACGGAGACTCTTCAATTTACAACACCATGGTTCGCTTGGCTCAGCCATGGTCATTGCGTTATCCTCTCGTGTTTGGCCAAGGCAACTTTGGCTCGATTGATGGTGACTCTCCTGCCGCAATGCGTTACACAGAAGCCCGTTTAGCAAAAATGGGAGAGGAGATGCTTAGTGACATCGACGAAGATACCGTTGACTTTATGCCTAACTTCGACAATTCACTTAAAGAACCGGTGGTGTTGCCGACTCGTTTTCCAAATCTACTTGTCAACGGATCGTCAGGCATTGCCGTGGGTATGGCAACAAACATGCCTCCTCACAACTTGACAGAGGCGATAAATGCGTCAATTGCATTGCTTAACAATCCAGATATTACAATCGCGGGATTGATGGAGCACATAACGGCACCGGATTTTCCGACAGGAGGTACTATCTATGGCTATGCCGGTGTTAAAGAAGCTTACGAAACAGGCCGCGGACGAATCGTGGTTAGAGCAAAAGCCGAAATCGAGACAGAACGCGAGCATGAAATTATCGTAATTTCAGAGATTCCTTACAATGTAAACAAGTCAGAATTGGTGAAGTCGATTGCGGACTTGGCTATCGAGAAAAAAGTTGAAGGAATCAATGATGTTAAGGATTTGTCTACTCGCGAAGGCATTCGCGTTATTGTCGAAGTAAAGAAAGACGCCAACGCCAATGTGCTGCTGAACAAGTTGTACAAGTTGACCCCTTTGCAGTCTTCATTCAGCGTTAATAACGTAGCACTGGTCGATGGCCGTCCGCGGTTGCTCAATTTGAAGGAAATACTGCAAGCCTTCTTGAAGCACAGAAATGAAGTCGTGATTCGCCGTTCAAAATTTTTGTTGAACAAGGCAGAAGCTCGCTCACATATTGTTAGCGGTTTGATTATTGCTTGCGACAATATCGATGAAGTTGTTAGAATCATTCGTGCATCTCAGACTACCGACGAAGCTCAACACCGCTTGGGTGAACGGTTCGATTTGGACGAGTTGCAGACCAAGGCTATCGTAGATATGCCTTTGAGGTCGCTTGTCAACATGAATCAAGAGAAACTGCATCTTGAATACGAAGATTTGCAACGTCAAATCGAATATTTGAATACAATTATCAACGACCCGAACGTATGTCGCAAAGTTATCGAAGATGAGTTGATTGAAACTCGTGACAAGTTTGGAGATGAGCGTTGTACTGATATTGTTTACTCTTCAGAAGAATTTAATGCAGAGGATTTCTATGCAGATGATGACGTAATCATTACCATATCTCATTTGGGATACATCAAGAGAACTCCGCTTTCTGATTTCCGAGCACAGAATCGTGGCGGAGTTGGCGCCAAGGGCGGTGCTACGCGCGATGAAGATTTTATCGAATACATCTACACAGCCACAATGCACAATTATATGCTGTTCTTCACGCAGCAAGGCCGTTGCTACTGGCTTAAAGTTTATGATATTCCAGAAGGCTCAAAGACTGGCAAGGGACGAGCTATCCAGAACCTGCTCAATATCGGGTCGGATGACAAAGTCAAGGCTTTCATCAACGTCAAGCGCCTTGGCGACCCTGATTTCGTAAACTCGCACTACTTGATGTTCTGCACAAAGAATGGTGTGATTAAGAAAACATGCCTTGAGGCATATTCTCGCCCACGGCAAAATGGTGTAAATGCAATCGTTATCCGCGAAGGTGATGAGTTGTTGCAAGTAAGAATGACCAAGGGCAATGAAGAAGTTTTGCTTGCCAATAGAAATGGTCGTGCAATCCGGTTCAACGAAGGTACAGTACGCGAGATGGGCAGAATGTCGGCCGGCGTGAAAGGCATGACACTTGACTGCGGAGATGATGCTGTTGTCGGAATGATTACAATGCCTATTGGAACAGAAAAAACAGTTATGGTGGTTTCTGAACAAGGATATGGCAAACGTTCTGTTATAGATGACTATCGTATAACAAACCGAGGCGGTAAGGGTGTCAAGACAATCAACGTAACAGACAAAACTGGGCGTCTTGTAGACATAAAGGATGTTGACGATACCAAGGATTTGGTTATCATCAACAAGTCTGGTATAACAATCCGATTGAAAGTTGCAGATGTCAGAGTTATGGGGCGTGCAACTCAGGGTGTGCG
>CAVAOU010000297.1:0-2928 GCA_963590085.1 Senegalimassilia sp.
ACACATACCTGTGCCGTCGACCATGATGGTGTTGAGCGAGCACACGGTGGGGATATCATACTTCTTGGTGAGCAGCGCGACGAATTTCATCATCACTGCCGGGCCGATGGTCACCACCTGGTCCACCTTTTCGCGCTTGATTACACTCTCAACGCCGTCGGTGACGAGACCTTTCGTGCCATACGAGCCGTCGTCGGTCATGATAACCACCTCGTCGCTCCACTTGCGCACCTCATCCTCAAGTATAATCAAGTCCTTGGTGCGTCCGGCGAGCACGCTCACCACCCTGTTGCCGGCCTGTTTCATCGCCTTGATGATAGGCAACAGCGGAGCAACGCCTACGCCGCCGCCACAGCACACCACTGTGCCGAACTTTTCAATCCTCGTGGCCTGTCCGAGCGGACCTACCACATCGTGCAGCACGTCGCCCACCTCCTTGCCGCAAATTTTGCGCGTGGAGCGGCCCACAGCCTGCACCACCAGGGTGATTGTGCCTGCCTTGGTGTCGCTGTCGGCGATGGTCAGGGGAATGCGTTCGCCATGTTCGTCGGCGCGGACAATCACGAAATGTCCTGCCCGGCGCGCCTTGGCAATGAGGGGCGCCTCAACAACGAGTTTGACCACATTTGCCGAGAAATGGGTCTTTTCTATTATCTTGTTCATATTCGTAACATGTTATGCTTCTAATCGCTGCTCAAATATAACAATTTGTTGACAACGGCGCAATAAAAAAATGGAACAAAAAAACGGTCGCGCATCACTGCGAGACCGTCGAATCAAAGACTTTAATTATTCTTATAACACTATAATTCTCTGGGCGTTTCCATTTGTGAATTTTACGACATAAACTCCTCTTTCGAGGCTCTGTGCCGATATAGTTGATTCACCGGTAAATCGTTTTTCTGCTACTTTCCGTCCCGACAGGGCATAGACTTCAGCGGTCGTTTCAGCCGCGCTCTCCACAACGATTTCGCCGTTGCGGAAATATGCCTTGGCGCTGTCGGCTGTCACCGTAGCCACTGCGGCGGAGCCT
Source organism: Senegalimassilia sp. (assembly GCA_963590085.1). Lineage (GTDB taxonomy): Bacteria > Bacteroidota > Bacteroidia > Bacteroidales > Muribaculaceae > Limisoma. Next base: position 1,034 of record CAVAOU010000297.1, read on the forward strand.
TGGGTTACGGTAAACTCTTTCTTCAGACCTTTGCTGTTGAGCGTGAAGGTTGATGTGCGGCCTTCCACGCCTTCAGGCAGCGGGTCGGCGGTCACGGTCATAGGGTACGTCCCTTCGTCGCTGATTGCCGCAATGTCGACGCTGTACCAGTCGGCGGTTTGCGACAGTTTGGTTATTTTGGTGTCGGTCAAATCGTAGTAGGCATCCACATCGAATGTCTTGCTGCCGCCGGCTGTAGGAGCGATGAACTCCGTCTCGCCGCATTTCAGCCAACTGTAGGTGGCATCGAACGAAGCGAAGAGGCCAGTGGCCGAAGAGCCGTCGGAAAACGGTATCTGGTTGGTGCGGAGCAACTGCTTGCCGCCGTTGAAGTCCTCAAACACGAAGTATCCGCGGCACGAAGTGCCTTCGTCGTAGCCGTCGAGGTCGCGCGCCATGCCGAACTCCACATTCTCGCCGGCAACCATGTCGCCGCCAAACACCAAGATAATCGGACCGCTTACGAGCAACGGCTCGGTGCTCTTACCCTCTACAGGCTTGAGCGAGAACAGCGCCGTGCGCCACGAGTTGTCGGACGTCTGGTAGGTCTGCGATTTCTTGGTCTGTCCCTGCGCAAGGAGTTTCATGTCGGACGTTGCCGAATACACCTTGCAGGTGAGCGTCGAGCGGTCGGTGAGCGTCGACGACGTGAAGCGGATATATGCGTAACTGGTCTGATAGGGCACTGCAGGCTGTGGCACAACCATGCCAACACCGAGCACCTTGCTGATTTTGCCGCTGCCGCCGCCGTAGTCCTCCGACGTCCAGATGGCGTCGGCCACCTCGCCAACGCCCGAAAGGCCGTTGCCGAAGACGTTGAAGGTCATGTAGCCGCTGATGTAGCGTGGATAGTTGTAGAGCGCTGCTTCGAAGATAGTGTTCGTGCCGTCGACTGGGGCTATAACCTCACCGCCATACTGCACTGCAGCGTAGGCGTTGGCTTTCTGCCCGTCAACGGTGAGCACCGGCGCGGCAAACTGGCCGAAGGGATAGGCGGGAGCCTCAAGGTCCTTGGTCGATGCCGTGAGCATATTGCTCTTGTCGTTTGGGTCAGGATAGGTCCACGTGCACGATGAGTAGTTGCCCGAGGTGTAGTTGTACCACGTCAGCGGAGTCTGGTAGGGCGCGAGGCCGAGCACCAGCGCGTTGCCGTTGTGCACAAGGTGGCTGTAGTTCATCGAGAAGCCCACGGGCATCACGCTGAGCGGCGCATTCACTGCCGGAACGGTTACGGTTTCCTCGTCGAGCACCGCCGGCACCGCCTTGGGGGCAAGCACGTTTGGAGTCATAACACTGCAATCGTGTGCCGCCATCGAAACGGCAGCAAACGCAGAAAGCAACATTATGCAAAATCCCTTATTCATTATCTTATATCTAAATTTGCTGCAAAGTTATGCACTCTCCTCCACTTACGGGTTAATCTTGTTTCATAGTTGACAAGAATATATGACATTTTTCAGAAGTTTTACGCATAAAAAAAGCCCGGCGCTCACGCGTCGGGCTCAAATCTCTAAATTTATGAAAAGTTATCTTCTAAGATTTACTTAGCCAATTTCAATACTGTATTGTCGTTGAACTTCAATACATATACACCCTTTGCCATGTCGGCTGCAGAGATTGTTGCCTTGCCTGAGAATGCCTTCTCAGCAACTTTCTGGCCTGCTACGTTGTAGACTGCAACCGATGTTGCCTTCTGGCTTGTTACCACGATGTCAGAGCCAACAACCAGTGCCTTTGTAGCCGATGCTGCAAGAGTGCTTACGCTTGCGTCGCTGCGTTGAGCCACATAGTAGCGTTTTGTAAATCCGTATTGGTTGATGTCGAAGTAAGCCGAACGGAGGTCAACGCCTTCTGGC
>CAVAOU010000298.1:0-2921 GCA_963590085.1 Senegalimassilia sp.
ACTTCCTTACGCTCCATAATCCGCTCGAATATATTGGCGACGACAAGGGCCATGTGCGCACCATGCGCCTGCAGGAGATGCAACTCGGCGAGCCTGACGCCTCGGGCCGCCGCAGTCCGGTGCCTGTAGAGGGCGCGGTCGACGATGTGCCTGTTGATTTGGTCATCGTCAGCGTTGGCGTGTCGCCCAACCCTCTTATCCCTAACGCGATTCCGCAACTCGAGGTGAGCCGTCGCGGCACTATCGTGGTCGACGAAACGACGATGCGCTCGTCGTTGCCCGACATATATGCCGGCGGCGACATTGTGCGCGGAGGCGCTACCGTGATCCTCGCCATGGGCGACGGCCGCAGGGCTGCTGCGCAGATGGCTGCAGAATTGGAAAAATCGAATTGACAAAAAGAAAAAAATACTTATGGAGAACTTTAAGATTACGGCAATAGGCCTGATGTCGGGCACGTCGCTCGACGGCCTTGATGCCTGTTGCGCCACATTCACCAAAACTGACGGGCGCTGGGACTTTACTATCGACGCGGCGCGCGGCTATGACTACACCGACGAGATGAAGCGCCTGCTCGGCACGGAGGTGCAACGCATGTCGGCCTACGACTTTGTGGCTTTCCACAGCGAGTACGGCAAGTTTCTCGGCGAGCGCGTGGCGGACTTCATTAAAGAGTTCGGTGTGAAGCCCGACATTGTGGCGTCGCATGGCCACACGGTGTTCCACGAGCCGCAGAAGCGCATCATGTGCCAGATTGGCGACGGTGCAGCCATTGCCGCGGCAGCGCGTGTGCCGGTGGTGAGTGATTTCCGCCGTCTCGACATCATGCTTGGCGGGCAGGGCGCACCGCTTGTTCCGATTGGCGACCGCCTGCTCTTTGGCGACTACGACTATTGCCTTAACATCGGAGGCTTCTCCAACATCTCGTTTGAGAGTGATGGGAAGCGCCTGGCGTTCGACATCAGTCCGGCGAACTATGTGCTCAACTACTACTGCCGCCAGCATGGGCTGGAGTTTGACCGCGACGGTCTGATTGCCCGTAGCGGCAAGATTGACGCGGCGCTGCTGTCGCAACTCGACAGCCTGCCGTTCTACGCGCAGACCGGCGCGAAGTCGCTGGGCAGGGAGTGGGTAGAGAAAGAGATTTATCCGCTCATCGACGCTGCCAATCTCGAGTTTGCCGACATCCTTGCCACGTTCACCGAACATGCTGCCCGCCAGATTGCCAACGTTGTGGCGCTCTATCCGAAGGCTAACGCCAGCCTGCTCATCACGGGCGGCGGCGCGCTCAACGTCTATATGGTGGAGCGCATCCGCGAACTCTCACAGTGCCGCGTAGAGATTCCGTCGCGGCAGATCATAGAGTTTAAGGAAGCCCTGATTTTCGCGTTGCTCGGAGCCCTCTACATGGCAGATGAAGTGAGTTGCCTGTCGTCGGTCACCGGCGCCGCCTGCGACAACATCGGCGGCATTCTCTTCAAGATTTAGCCCACTCACATATTGTCGAAGAGTTTGAGCGTGTCAAGATGCCGTTGCCGTCTATAGAAGAAACAAGCGGTGGCGTAATGGCTATTATTCGACGCAAAACAATGGGTGAAGTCATAGCCGAACGTGGTGGAAATGTCGGAAACTTTGTCGGAAACACAACGTACGGTTGACCGTGATTTTGCAACATTGCAGAAAGCAGGCATTATTCGGCATGAAGGTAAAGTAAATTCAGACTTCTGGGTTGTGTTAGAATAGAAATATTTAATTTTTAACCAATTAATCTTTTAGTAAAAAGTTGTCTATGAAAAAAGTTAAAAGAATATTGTTTATTGTCAGTTGTGTATTGTTGTCGTTGGCAATACCTGTCTTTTTTCAACCTTCCTTGAACCTTTTATTTCGAGCTGTTTTCAATCCCGAAGGAAGTATTATACTAAAGCCAGTGTATCGGGTGCTGAGTACGATTGTTTGTATGTGCCTAACTTACTATGTGACTAGAATCCTTCTGGAGAAAGCAAAAGCATCGAAATTTTTACGCATACTGCATATTGTTTGTTGTATCTTGTGGACAATGTTTATTGCAATGGGTTATTACCTTGTGGCGATTGAAGGATAAGATATGCAATCAAACGTTGTTGATGCCTTTCAGGTCGCTGCTTTTTTTGTTATTTGAAATTAGCTATTTATCAAATGGGTTAGCATTTTCGTTACTTTTCCCCGTTCGCCGCTTCCTTTGGTTGAAAGCCTAAGCAATGGCAGCCCATAGTTCTGGAGAATGTTGTCTTTCATCAAGTCACGTTGATGCTGCTTTGTCTCGTTATTGTGATATGAATAGCCGTCTGTTTCAATGGCAAGGACTGGTTGTTTGCTCACACGGTTGATGATTAGAAAGTCCAAATGCGTACTGTAATTGGCGGCATACTTAACCTCGTTTTCCGACATAAGCGATGTGTCTTTTACCACTTGTCTGAGCGGGACGTGGCAAAGTACATTGAGACAGTTGTAGCATTTATCCGATGAAAGTATATTGCGAAGCAAAGCATACGTGAGGTTCTCCGATGCATATTCCGATATTTTCGGATGACTGTCAAGAAACGCCATACGTTGCTCGGTGTATTGTGCATAGAGATAGTCGAAGATGGAGGCCAATTTGCTTCCTGTTACCGTGCAGTTGTTGTAGGCTATATAGTCGAGCAAGTCCATGATGTTGCCTTTCTTCGCCTGTCCGTTACCCGTCACCACAAGGCAGAATTTTTTCTTGGCTCTAGAAACGGCCACGTTCAGCATATTGGCATCATCGGCAAAGTCAGAGATTTGGTTATCCACTACGCTGAATATGATGGCATCCTTTTCGCGTCCTTGATATTTGTGTATGGTTGCCACTTCTACATTCGGCAGTTGATTGTGGAACGCATCCACCTGACGGTTGTATGGTG
>CAVAOU010000299.1:0-2919 GCA_963590085.1 Senegalimassilia sp.
CTGCAGGCTTGCTCGACAACCCGTTGAAATATGCCCACATCGTTACATCGACAACCCATAAGACTCTCCGCGGCCCACGCGGCGGTTTGATTCTCCTCGGCAAGGACTTCGAGAATCCTTGGGGCAAAACCACTCCTAAGGGTGTGGTCAAGAAGATGTCGGCGCTCCTCGACTCAGCAGTGTTCCCAGGTGTACAGGGCGGCCCGCTCGAGCATGTAATCGCTGCCAAGGCTGTTGCTTTCGGCGAGGCATTGCAGCCTGAATACAAGGACTACCAATTGCAGGTGAAGAAGAACGCCAAGGCTATGGCGGACGCACTTCTCGCCAAAGGCTACAAGATTGTGAGCGGCGGCACAGACAACCACTGTATTCTTGTCGACCTCCGCACACGCTTCCCAGAACTCACCGGTAAGATTGCCGAGAAGGTGCTTGTTGATGCCGACATCACTGCCAACAAGAACATGGTGCCGTTCGACACCCGTTCGCCGTTCCAGACCTCGGGTATCCGTCTCGGTTCTGCAGCCATCACCACTCGTGGCGTGAAGGAGCCGTTGATGGGCGAGATTGTCGAGATGATCGACACCGTGCTCAGCCACTACGAGGACGAGGCCGTTATCCGCAGCGTGCGTGAGAAGGTCAACTCCATCATGGCCGATCATCCAATGTTTGCATACTAACAGGGTAATTACTCTACAAATAAACTTGAATGGCATCAGATGCGAAAAATGCGCATCCGATGCCATTCTTTTGCTTACAATCCGTAATTTTGGTTGTAAAAATGTTGATTTGTATATAAAAGGGGTGTGTAAATGTCTATATATTTGCAATGTAAAAAGTATATCCATATGTTACGCAAAGTAAGACTAACCTTGGCAGTCATCTTCTATGGCCTCATCACGCTGCTGTTCCTCGATTTCACGGGGACGCTCCACCATTGGCTCGGATGGCTTGCAAAAATCCAATTCCTGCCGGCGTTGCTCGCTCTGAATGTGGGCGTTGTCGTGGCTCTGTTGCTAATCACTTTTGTGTTCGGCAGAATCTATTGCTCCGTAATCTGCCCGTTGGGTGTGATGCAGGACGTGGTGTCGTGGGTGAGTGCCCGACGGAAAAAGAAGAAATACCGCTTCTCCTATTCGCCCGCCAAGAGTTGGCTGCGCTATGGCGTACTTGCCTTGTTTGTTGTGGCAATGCTTGCCGGAGCAACGGGCGTGGCTGCGTTGATAGCGCCTTATAGCGCCTACGGCCGCATCGCCCAGTCGCTGTTTCAGCCCGTGTACTTGTTGGTGAACAATGGCCTGGCTTATTTGGCTGAGAGGGTCGACAGTTATACATTCTATAGCGCTGACGTGTGGATGCGCAGCGGACTGGTGCTCGCCGTGTCGGCAACAACGTTTGTTGTGCTTGCGGTGCTCGCATGGCGCAACGGCCGCACTTACTGCAACACCATTTGCCCAGTTGGCACGGTGCTCAGTTTCGTGTCGCGCTTCTCGTTGCTCAAGGTGAGAATTGATACCGACAAGTGCAACAGTTGCGGACTTTGCGCCCGCAGTTGCAAGTCGGCGTGCATCGACCATAAGAACCATAAGATTGACTATTCGCGGTGTGTTGCCTGCGGCAATTGCCTTGGACAGTGCCGCCGCAATGCATTAAGTTATGGATTGAAAAAATCTGCCCCAAAGACAGAGGCGAAAGTCGACGAGTCGCGCCGCGCGTTTATGGTGGGAGCGGTTGCCCTCGCTGCAACCTCGGCGATGGCTCAGCAGAAGAAAAAGGTTGACGGCGGACTGGCCGTTATTGAAGATAAGAAAGCCATTAAGCGCACCACTCCGCTTACCCCTCCGGGCTCGGTGTCGGCGCGCAACATGCAGCAGCACTGCACGGCTTGCCAACTCTGCGTGTCGGAATGCCCCAACGGGGTGCTGCGGGCATCGACCGATTTGTCAACGTTTATGCAGCCGACAATGTCGTATGAGCACGGCTATTGCCGTCCCGAATGCAACCGCTGCAGTTCTGTCTGCCCGGCAGGAGCCATCAAGCCTATCGACGTGGCTGAAAAGTCGTCGATACAGATTGGTCATGCTGTGTGGGTTAAGAAAAACTGTGTGCCGGTGACCGATGGGGTGGAGTGCGGCAACTGCGCCCGCCATTGCCCTGTGGGAGCCATCACTATGGTGCCGTTGAGGCCCGACGACGATGAGTCGCCGATGGTGCCGGCAGTAAACACCGAGCGGTGCATCGGCTGCGGTGCATGTGAGAATCTTTGTCCGGCGCGCCCGTTCAGTGCCATCTATGTTGAAGGCCACGAGGCGCATCGCAGAGTCTAACCATTAAAAACCTACGGAAATGAGCAAGAATATTGATCGTCGCGATTTTTTGAAAGTGCTTGGTGGTGGAGCATTGGCTACAGCCGCCGTCGCTACTTCCTGCGTAACCAAAAAGCAGAATGCCGGTTCCGACCAGGAGCCACCCATTGGAAAGATGACCTACCGCGTAAACCCGAAAACGGGCGACAAGGTGTCGATTCTCGGCTACGGCATGATGCGCCTGCCTGTGGTCAACGGCGAGTCGGCGCGCGAAAGCAAGGACGCCGACATCGACCAGGAAATGGTTAACCGCCAGATTGATTATGCCCTTGAGCATGGCGTGAACTATATCGACACGTCACCAGCCTATTGCCGCGGCTTGTCGGAGCGCGCCACGGGCATCGCCCTTCACCGCCATCCGCGCAACAGTTACTACATAGCAACCAAGTTGTCGAATTTCGCGCCCGATACGTGGTCGCGCGAGGCATCGATGGAGATGTTTGAAAACTCGTTGAAAGAGTTGCAGGTCGACTATCTCGACTATCTGCTCCTCCATGGCATCGGTATGGGAGAGGACGGCATGGGCGATTTCTATGCACGCTACATCGACAACGGC
>CAVAOU010000300.1:0-2910 GCA_963590085.1 Senegalimassilia sp.
GCCACAGTGAGGGCAAGTGCCCACTATGTAGCGGTCAGCCAGGAACTGGTGAGCCTCTTCGTCGTAGTATTGCTTTGAAGTTTTCTCTACAAACTCACCTTTGTCGTAGAGTTTGCGGAAGAAGTCGCTTGCCATCTGCGAGTGGATCTTGCTCGTGGTGCGCGAATAGATGTCGAACGAGATGCCAAGTTCCTCGAAGGAGTCCTTGATAATCTTATGGTAACGGTCAACGATGTCCTGCGGTGTCACACCCTCGGCCTTGGCCTTGATAGTGATGGGCACACCGTGCTCGTCGGAGCCACCAATCATTATCACGTCCTCGCCCTTGAGGCGCAGATAGCGTGTATAGATATCGGCTGGGACATACACACCCGCCAAGTGGCCGATGTGCACCGGACCGTTGGCGTAAGGCAACGCCGTGGTCACCAATGTGCGTTTAAATTTCTTTTCTTCCATATATCTGTTTTAAATTTTTATTCCGAATTTATCGTTTCCAGACGTTGACAATCTCACCGATAAACATGGTGTGGAGCGGCTTGTTGTCCTTATAACTCTTGATAACATCATCGTCGAGCATATTGTCCACCTCGAGCGGCGCATTGTAGATTGTGCGGCATTCAATGATGAGGTTACCCTCTTTGAATGTCGGGTTGCCGAGTTCGGTGAATGTCGTTGTCAGTCCGGCATTCTTAAGTTTGTCTTTCTCCGTCTTTTTGGAGTGCGTACCTATATATTTGAGCGCATCGCGCATGTTTTCAGGAAATGCCGTCACCGTAAAATAGTCGTAGAGTTCCATCAGCGTGTGGGTGTAGCGACTGTGGTTCACATACACAGTAACAACAGGCTTGCCCCACAACTCACCAATGCCACCCCAAGCGATTGTCATGGCATTCATATCACCTTCTTTACCAGCAGCAAGAGCCATCCAGTCGTTGCTGAACAGATCCACGGCATTCTTGATTTCAGTCGGGTCTATCTTGTGCCAACCATCGGCTTCCGACTGCGCCCGCATCGGCACAGCCAAAGCCATAAACAATGCCATAGCGGCGAGGATTTTGATTGTCGCTTTCATTTTATTCAAGTGTGTAGCCCCACTCGTCGAGCGCGCGGCGCCAGTTTTGTTCAACGATTTTTACAGTCTCGTCCTTATACTGATACTTGTTTTTCTTGTATCCCTTCTTCTTGTCGAGGTAAGCGCGGATAGCGGCTTCCGACTCGTCGAAGCCCTTCAGTTGCAACTTCTGGTAGATTTCCTTGGTGAGGTCGAAGGCATTGTGCTCAAAGTCCTCAAATTTGATTTCCACGAGATTGCCCTCCGGAATGAGGTTCTTGTCGGCCTCATAGCGGTTGTAGAGGCGGTTGTAGGCCTCAACGATGTTGCTCACAATCTGCTCCTGCGAGATGTCCTGCAGTTGCAACGGCTTGATGGTGTTGGTGAAGAAACTGCGGGTGCTCTCGAACACCGTGTAGGGGTTACGCTTCAGGTAGATGAACTTGGCGTTGGGGAACATCTCCAGCAACGTGCGCACACGGCCCGTGTGAGGCGGGTTTTTCGACAAGTACTGAGTGCCGCCGGTGTTGGCAAGCGACACCTTCACCAAGCGCATGAACGTGTCCTTAAACACCTGACGCTCCTCTTCGGTGATTTTCTCGAAAGTGAGGAAGCGGTCGCAATATTCCATCCAGCGCTCCGGGAAGAACCAGAAGTTATAATAGGTGTAGGGCATCATGTTCGACAGCGCGAACTCTTCCTCCTGAGGGAGGTCGGGACGCAGTTCCATGTTGTCGGTCGGACGCTTGTCGGGCATCAGCATCGCCATGTTCTTCTTGAAGAACGGCTGTCCCCAGAGCACGAGGTGCGGGAACACGGTCTGATAGGTAGTGGTGTAGCCGAAATGCTTGTCGCAGGCAAACACGTTGTGCACAAACGTTGTGCCGCTGCGCCAGTGGCCGAGGATAAACAGAGGGTCTTCCTGCAACGGAGTGTCGGCAATCTTGCGGTATGCGCGGTTTTCGATTGGCACCAATGTGCTGAGCAGGCGGCAAACGGCCTTGGTGAGGCGGTATTTGCCCTTATAGTTGTCGCCGATGTGCTGGTCGTCGGTGAGTGCCTTGAATGTCTGCCAATCAGCGCCTACGAGCGTATTGACAGGGAGTTTGTCAAATGTTAGTCCCATATCTTCAGGGTGCTATTTCGTTACTTTAATGTTAATACCCTGGCGGCCGAGTTCTTCGGCTACCTTCTTTATTGCTTCGAGGTGCGACTCGTCGATGCCAAGCGCGCTGAGGCTGATTGTGGCGAGTGCATCGTCGTGAACCATATCCTTGGCGTCAACGCGGTTGATGATCATACCCACCGCCGATGTGTTGTTTGTAATCGGGTCGATGAGAATAAACGAGCCTGTCTGCTTGTTGGTGTGGTATGGGTCAAACAGCAATTCCTTGCCGGTGGTAAACACCACGCGGCCAATCTCGTTGAGTTCGAGATGGTCCACCTGCGACTGCTCCATCGTGTTGACATTGACCTTGTATTTGATTGAGTCGATGCGCGCACGCGTAGTGTTGGTGGTCTGCTTCAGGTAGAACTGCTTGCTTGGGTCCATAGGAGCCTCGTCCATCCACACGAGCATTGCCTCGAAGTTGCGGTCCTCGATTGGAAGATTGTCGGGCTTCACGATCATCTCGCCGCGCGAGATGTCGATTTCGTCCTCCAGCGTGATGGTGACGCTCATTGGCGGGAACGCCTCTTCAATCTCGCCGTCGTAGGTAACGATGCTCTTCACCTTCGACGTCTTGCGCGACGGCAGAGCCATCACGGTGTCGCCCTTGCGCACCACACCCGATGCCACCTTGCCGCAGAATCCGCGGAAGTCGAGGTTAGGACGGAGCACATACTGCACCGGATAGCGG
>CAVAOU010000301.1:0-2897 GCA_963590085.1 Senegalimassilia sp.
GCTGTTGAGCCACTAAAGCGCGGCGCACACTGCCCACGGCAGCCACGATGCTCACCCTCGACGACACCTCCATCTGGCGGATTTCCTTCTCCACGATTTCGCCGTTGAGCAAAGTCTGCGTGCGGCCTTCGGCGTCTACGCCAAAAGTAATCTTGATGCTCGGCAGCGCAGCTTCCAGCGCCTCGGTGTTGAGCGTTGTGCCGTTGAACAGTCCGTTGCGCAGGCAGTAGAGCGTCACGGCGCGGTACATGGCGCCAGTGTCGATGTATGCGTATCCGATGTTTTTCGCCAGTTTCTTGGCCATGGTGCTTTTGCCCGACGACGAGAAGCCGTCGATGGCTATAGTGATCAGTTTGCGATTGTCCATTACTTATCGTTTGTTTGTAAATTCATATAAGTTTGTCGAGAGGTTGACCATAAAGGTGAAGCCTCCTGTGTGGGGTTGCGCCATTGCCACGCCCACGCGGAATTTTGATGATTTCAGGCCGGCGCCGAGCGAGAAGCCCGACACGAAGTTGCGCGCAAACGTCGACATGTCGGTGCGGGTGCGGTAGTTGTAGCCCGCAGCCACATAGAATTTGTCGCTTGGTGCATAGTCGAGACCGAAAATCAGGTGGCGGAAAAAGTTGCTCATAAACTTGTCCTGCAGCACCAAGTCCGAGTTGTTGTCGTTCTTGTCCTTGCGCTTGTAGTAGGGCAGATGCCATTTAGTGAGGCCGTAGGCAGTGATAGACAGGCGGAAAGGCCCGTTTTTCAGCGATTGTGAGTAGCCCAACTGGATGTCCCACGGCAGGCGGTCGTAGTGCTCGTCGAAGCGCTTCACCTGTCCGCCGAGGTTTTTCACCACAGCCGACAGCGAAAGGTCCTTGTCGGGATTGTAGTAGTTGATACCCAAGTCGGTTGCTATGGCGAGAGCCGAATACTGCTCGTAGTTGGAATAGAGGAACTTAAGGTTGATGCCGCCACGGAGATAGTCGTTGAAGTCGTGGGAATACATGCCGCTGAAGGCGATGTCGCTGACGTTGAACGACCCCGTTTCCTGTCCCGTCTGGTCCATGCCGCGCATGGAGCCGTAGCCGAAATAGGTGATGCCCGCCGACCATGCCGCATGTTCGCCCGCCTCTTTGGCGAATCGCGCCGACATGAAGTTGCTGCTACCGAGATAGCGCATGTAGGACACACCCGCCTGCATGTCGACCTCCGGTCCCAGCAAGGCAGGGTTCTGCTCGTAGAGACTGATGTCGTCGTCGACAACGCTGATGTTCACGCCGCCGAGCGCATAGGCATGCGACGACGTCGGGACATTGAGATAGTTGTAGGCAGTGCCGTCCTGGGCAATAGCCGTAGCCCATCCAATGGAGAGCAAAAGAGTGTATATGAGTTTCCTTAAATTCATAGTCCAAAACGGCGGAATGCATTTCCGCTTATAGAATAACGCAGATTGTGGCGATATAGTATATCGCCGCTGCCGTTATAGGCTATTTTCGCACGCAGCGCACATAGTGACCGAAGTCGTAGGCGTGGGTGCTGGTCAGTGTAATGCTGTTCACGATAAATGCAGCAAACAAGGCATCACTGCTGAAAGATTTTGTTTTGTCCGATGTCCAGTAGTACACTCTTGAACCTTCCATATCGTCGCCAGTGGCATGGCTGAAGTAGCCGCCAGGGGAGATGCTAAGACCAGTCTTGTTGTTGCCCTTTGTCGACCAGTATACGTCAGTTTTAATCTTGCCAGACTGTCCCGTACGCAGGTAGTCCTTCATAGCCTGCCATTGAGCCACTGTCGACACTTCCCAACCTTCTGGAGCAAGTCCAGCGTCGCTGACAACGGCGTATCCGTTGTACATTGCACCGTAGTCAGGCCAGCAGTATTCGGTGTCGTCGGAGTAGATGTGGTATGCTGGAGTTGTAGCGTCAGCCCAGTTGTCGACTTGAGCGGATTTGTAGAGCGTGATGGCAGTGCCGTCGCGCATGGTCACAGCCTTGAGGTTGCTTGCCATCCAGTATTGCGTGCCGATTTTCACCACCTTGTAGGTCTGCTTGTCGGTTTTGCTGCGGTTGTCCTGGATGAGGTAAGGAGTGAGCGTTGTGGTCACTTCCTCGGCGCCGGAAGGGAGTTCCGTCAGGTATTCGCCGTCGCTTGAGAGGAGTACAGATGAGATGGCCTTTTCGCTAGGAGTGTAGGAAGCGATGGAGTCGCCTTCCAAGTCCCAAACGATCCTTGCGCCGTTGGAAGCGATGCCCTTTGTGAGGTCAGCCTTGCCGTCGGCGCCCATAGGATAGACCACAGTGAGTACATCGTCGACCACATTGCCTTGGCCGTCGACCCAACTGCGCACATATTCCAGGCATGCTTCAGCCACCTGCTCATTGCCCGCCATCACCTTCTGCACGTTGCCCGTAGAGAAGTCGTTAGGGATTTCGATGTTGTAGACTTTCGGCGCTATCGAGGTAGTCTCGAAGTACACGCTGTCGATGTCGTCGAGAAGGTAGGATGCCGTTGTGCCGTCCTTTTGTACAACCACCATTTTTGTTTGTTCTTCCAGTGCGAACATGGCTGTGGTGCATGCAGCCGCAAGGATAAGGGTAAATATAGTTTTCTTCATTATTTGCAGATTTTATAAGTGTTGTTGCCTAACTTGAAAATGTAGATGCCTTTTTGCAGCGACGAGATGTCGATGGAGTTTGAGGTCTGCGCCGCTGAGGAGTAGACCGTGGCGCCGCCGAGGCTGTAGAGCGCGGCAGGAAGAGCCTGCGCGGTGTCGTAGCCCAGGAGCAGCAGAGCATTTTGTGTTGTAGCCACCTTGACGGAGGTCAACTCGTTTGTTGCCACCTTACCGTCTCCGTTGCCGGTGAACTTGATGGAGAGGATGTCCGTGATAGCGACCGCCGTCTCC
>CAVAOU010000302.1:0-2892 GCA_963590085.1 Senegalimassilia sp.
GTGGCAGTAACCGCCAACGGCAGCACAACCCGCCATCAATTGATCAAAAATTAGTAACTTTGCACCATTAAGCACTACCATTCGTTTTTTTGACACTATATTTTTTACACTATGATAAAAAGAATTCCCCTATTGATTGCTGTTGCTGCAGTTGGCCTCACTGCCAATGCAAAGCAAATCAGCGTCCAGCAGGCAGAGGTAGTGGCACGGAAATATGTTACCGTCCCTACCCTCCAGAAAAAGATGCTCAGCCTCGGACAGCAGGCTACGGCTCCTTACTATGCCTTTAACTCCGACAAAGGTTTTGTTGTGGTGAGCGGCGACGATTCGCTCACTGAACTGGTGTGCTACTCCGACCACGGAACTATCGACACCGACAATCTCCCGGCTCCGCTCAAGGAGTTGCTCGACGGCTATGCAAAATATGTAAAGGCCGTGCAAAACGGCACTGCGAAGGCTGTCCGCACCGAGACTTCGTCCGACCCTACCATCATCGTTTCACCGATGGTGACCACCAAATGGGACCAGAATGCGCCTTACAACAACATGGTGCCTCAGAATTGCGCCACTGGTTGCGCCGCCACGGCTCTCGCTCAGGTGATGAACTACCACGAATGGCCTGTCACCGGTACGGGCTCAGTCACCTACACCGATGCCACCTACGGCACAATGTCGATGGACTTCTCGAAGAGTACCTACGACTGGGCAAACATGCTTGACGAATACAACGAAGGCGAGTACACCGACGAGCAGGGCAACGCTGTTGCCAAACTGATGCTCGACTGCGGCATGGCGCTCAACATGCAGTACGGTCCTGAGAGTAGCGCATCGGCCGGTGCTTACCGCAAATGCGCCACCTACTTCAAATACAACGTGGATATTATCCTCCGCGAAGGCCGCAGCACCGCCGACAACATCAAACTCGTTACCAACGAACTGAAGAGCGGACGTCCGTTTATCATCGGCGCGCAGTCGCTCGAAGGCGGACACGCTTTTGTTGCCGACGGATATGACTCCAACAATTTCCTCCACATCAACTGGGGATGGGGCGGCCTTTCCGACGCCTACTTCAACCTCAACTACCTCGACCCTGACTCTCAGGGCATAGGCGGCGGCGAAGGTGCCTACAGTTGGGACCAGATATTTATCTTCTTTACGCCTCTTCGCGACGGCGAGACCGTAGAGGGTCGCACCGCTCTGGGTTATGAGACCGATAAAGAAGGCTATGGAGTGAATTGCAAAAGCGCTTCATTCTCGAAGACTGATGCAGCGCCGTTCACAATCTCAGAAATCTACAACAGCGGCTCTGCCGACTTCGTGGGCAACGTTGCCATTGGCGTATTCGACAGCAACAACTCTCTCGCTGTGCGTAGCCTTGGAACAGTCGACTTCCCCGAGGACGATCCTCTCGCACCGGGCTATTATTCAGACAATACGTTCGACCTGCCTGTCGACCTGTCGACACTCGCCGACGGCACCTACACCGCACGCGGCATCTATCGTGTAGCGGCAAATGCGGGCGACGAGACCAAGTGGGAATCCTTCGAGACTATGTCGATGCTTTCCGTAACTGTCAGCGGCAACAGCGTGACCGTAGCTGCGCCGACAACTAATTTGGCAATGACCAAAGCCGTTACCGTTAGCGGCAACCTCGGTTTGGGCCACATCGTAAGTTTCAACGCAAGTTTCGAAAACGAGTCGCCACTCATTGCCAACGGCTACATCAATTACCACGTTGCCAAGAAGAGCGACGGCACCACAGTGTCGAGCGGCAAGGTTGCATCCATCCTCTACGACTACAGCGAATACGCAACGAAGATTCCAGTCTACCTCAGCGTAAACAGATTTGAGCAGGGCGAAACCTACGTGTTCTCAATCGACGGCATTGTTGACGAGAAGGGCAACGCGTTCAACTACACCAACAACTACGGCGACACCGAGTTCACTACCACAACCGACGAGCCTCTGCTCCAGAAGCAACTCACACTCCACACCGCCTCAAGCGCCGGACAGACCTACGAGGCGAAAGTGGCTTTCACAAGCGACAAGTTCAGCAAGAAGGACGGAACCAAAGCGTTGGTTTTCGGTCCTATCGCCAACCTCAACAGCGAAACGTTTGTTGGTAAAATCGGCTACATCATCAACAAACTGAACGGCGAAAACGTCTACAGCGTGCCTGCAATCAGCACTGGCAGCACCGGTCTGCCAAGCAGAAGTGCCGCTGGCTACCAAACTATCGGCATCACCAGCACTCCGATTGCTTCAATCAAGGATAATGGCGTTTACTCGCTCCTCGTAGCAACGCTCGAAGTAATCGACGGCGCTTACCCTGACGAGATGGTTACGTTCACCAACGCTGAGGACTATCGCCTCGACTTCCGCGTGAACGGCAACACCGTTACCCGCCTCTATCCGGAGAAAGCCATCAAGCAGACTGCAGCAGTTACAGCAACTGGCTCGAAGGCTATCGGCGAACAAATCACATTCAATTGCCAACTTGAGAACAAGAACTCAGCCGACGCTACTGGCATCGTGAAGATGGACATCATCGACAGCGAAGGAGTTGTCGTTGAAGAATTGACCTCGTCATCGGCAACCATACCAGCCTACGACTCTGTCAATGTACAAATCACAGGCACACTCAAGTCGTCGAACTACACTGCCGGAGCAACCTACACAGCTCGCGTAACAGAGTTCACCAACGACGACGACTACTCGTTCACCGTAAGCGCTGACTACGACTGCGAATTTACCACCTCCGTGTCGGGCGTAGACGCAGTAGAGAACGCTGCCGTGAAGGTTTATCCTAACCCTGCAGTCGACGCCATCCATACCACTGCAGTGGCAGAGCGCATCGCTGTCTACAGCATCAGCGGAGCACTCGTAGCCGAG
>CAVAOU010000303.1:0-2881 GCA_963590085.1 Senegalimassilia sp.
GGTTGGCTCTGCCGAGGACCTCTCGATGGGTTATGCTGCTGCATATCCTCTCGGCGTGGTTGGTATCATCCTCTCGATGATTCTCCTCAAGGTCATCTTCCGCGTGAAGATTGAAGACGAACAGAAAGAAATTGAAACGGAAAATGAGGACAACACCCTCAAGCCGTTTGTCGTTACCTTCAGGGTTGAGAATGCGTTGATTTGCGGAAAGTCGATTGGCGAGATTCACGCAATCATCGACCACAACTTTGTGGTGTCGCGCATCAAGGTCAACGAAACGGGTGAGGTGCTTGTGCCTACCTCTAAAACCGTCATCAATAAGGACGACCTCCTCCTCACGGTTTGCTCCGCGCAGGACGAAACGGCCTTCCAGTCGTTTATCGGCCACGAAGTGGACGTGGAGTGGGAAGAGGAGAAACAGTCTAACGTGGTTTCGCGCCGCATCCTCGTGACAAACAGCCACTACAATGGCCGCACACTTGGCTCGCTCCGCCTCCACAACGGCTACAACCTGAACCCTACGCGCGTTAACCGTGCAGGTCTCGACCTCTTGGCAAGCCCGAACCTCGCTTTGCAGGTGGGCGACCGCATCACAGTGGTTGGCGACCCGACCCACATCGAGCGCCTCGCAACACGCCTCGGTAACTCGATGAAGCGTCTGCACGAGCCTAACATGATTACAATGTTTATCGGCATCTTCCTTGGCATCATCGTGGGCTCTCTGCCTATCGCCATCCCTGGAATGTCGGCGTCGATGAAACTCGGTCTTGCCGGCGGCCCGCTCGTTGTGGCAATCCTCTTGAGCCGCTTCGGCTACAAGTTTAAACTCACCACCTACACCTCTACGAGCGCCAGCCTGATGCTCCGCGAGGTGGGCATCTGCTTGTTCCTTGCTTCGGTTGGCCTCGGCGCTGGCGAGAAGTTCGCCGAAACGGTGTTCAATAGCACAGGCCTTATGTGGGTGTCCTGGGGTTTCATCATCACCTTCATCCCGTTGGTAATCATGAGTGTCATTGCCCGCGCCAAGTTCAAGTTCAACTACCTCTCGATTCTTGGTATCATGTCGGGTAGCTACACCGATCCCCCCGCATTGGCTTACTCCAACAAGGTGGCAAACAACGACGCCCCTGCGGTAGCCTACTCAACAGTCTATCCGTTGTCGATGTTCCTTCGAGTCATCACTGCGCAACTTATAGTGCTGATATTGGGTTAGCCACTTCGGCAGCAACATAAAAGAAAGCGGAAGCATTCCTCTCGGGTGCTTCCGCTTTTGTTGTTATGTGTCGCTTTGCGAGGGCGGCTGCTATGCTTTTTCGCGCTTCACTTTGCCTGTCGATGTTTCGGCAAAATGCTCTTGGTAGACGATGCCCTTCGGCCGCTGGTAGGGTGTGAGCAGGGCGTTTATTTGTGTAATCAGCGATTCCTCTTCGTCGTCTGCCAGAGGCTCGCCTTCAATCTTCAGCACGAGTTCCTGTCCCCATTTCTCCGACGGGCGCGAGGTGATGTAGAAACGGCGGTGGATGCTCGGGGCGATGATGCGCTCAATCTCCTCGGGAAACACCTTTATCCCGCCCGTGTTGACCACATTGTCGTAGCGGCCGCACCAGTAGAACGAGGTGGGGGAGAGCAGACGCACAATGTCGTTGGTGGTGAGACGGCGGAAACTGAACTGCGGGGCGTCGATCACCAGGCATCCGCGCTCGTCGGTGGCGAAGGTGACTGGCGACAGGGCGTTGAACGGCTCTGCCTCTTCGCTGATGCGCGACAGGGCTACGTGCGAGCAGGTCTCGGTCATGCCGTAGGTGGCGTAGGCGTTGACATCCATTTTGGCAAGGCGCTTGCGCAGCGACGGGGGTATCTCTCCGCCGCCCACAATCATGTTTTTCACGCCCTTGAGGCATTCGGGGTGGTCGGCGAGCCACAGTGCCTGCGACGGCACAACGGCAAGCAGGTCGATGGGCGAGCCGTCGTGGCGCTCCAGCGGACGGTTGCTCGGCTGTTCGTGCAGCAGGGTGGCGCCCGCCTCTTCGGCTCTCACAATCATCATCTTCCCGGCAATGTAGTCGGGCGACAGGCAGAGCATCAGTCGGCTGTCCTTGCCGATGCCGAAGAAGTTGTTGGTGAGCGCCGCCGATGCCTTCATGTCGGTTTTCAGCAGGTGGATTTCCTTGGGTTTGCCCGTCGAGCCGGAGGTGTGTCCCACTACGTAGTCGGCATCGGAATGCCATTCGTTGAGAAAGTCCTCTATGGTCATCATTTCCAGTCAAATTCAGGCAGTTGCCACTGGCGCTGGGGATTGTAGCGCAGCACGTCGTCGACCTGCTCCAGCGGACTGTCGAAGTTGTTTGTAAACAGTTGTCCGGTGCCCAGTCCTTGCGGCAGTTTGGCGCCCATCATGGCGGTCCACTGGGCGATGGCGTTGAGGCCCACGTTCGACTCCAGCGCCGAGGTTATCCATCCGCCAATGTCGCGTATCGCCGCCTGGCGCATCCATTCCTGCGAGCCCGAAAATCCGCCCACGAGCGACGGCTTTAGGATGATGTAGCGCGGCTTCACGGCATCGAGCATCTCGCCCATGGCTTCAGGCGTGTTGATGCCTATGAGTTCCTCGTCGAGAGCCACGTCGATAGGCGACTCCTTGCAGATTCTCGCCATCGCGTCCCATTGCTTCTGCTTGATTGGCTGCTCAATGGAATGGATGCCGTAGCGCGCAAACGCTGAGAGTTTCTGCAACGCGTTGTCTGGCGTGAACCCTCCGTTGGCGTCGAGGCGTATGGTGAGCACTTCGGGCGGAAACACCTTGCGGATGTGGCGCACGAGGTCGAGTTCGCTCTCGGTGTCGATGGCACCGATTTTCAGTTTTATAGTGGTGAAGCCGGCC
>CAVAOU010000304.1:0-2877 GCA_963590085.1 Senegalimassilia sp.
GCGTTGTTGCGTTGCTGTGGCATGGCGTTGTCGCGTTTACATGAACAATGTGCCTACTTGGTAGACGATGAATGCCAGTAGCCATGCTACAAAGGTATTGTAGATCAATGTGAATGCGCCATAACGCCAACTGCCTGTTTCGCGGACAATGGCAGTGATTGTTGCTATACACGGCACATAGATCAGCACAAATATCATGAAGCAAGCAGCGACAAGTGGAGTGAAGTCAGGTGTCCCGGTCTTTGGATTTGCTTGTTGCAAACGTTGCGAAAGAGCTGCATCGTTGTCCGACTCGCCGCTATAAAGCACACCGAGTGTCGACACAACTGTTTCCTTAGCAACTGTGCCAGAAAGCAATGAAACGGTCATCTTCCAGTTGAAGCCCATTGGCTCGAATACTGGTTGGACAAATTTGCCGAGACGTGCAAGATATGAATTTTCAGTGGTCGCCACTTTTGTCGCATTCTCTACAGAAACATTTTCTGCACCTTCTGCAACCATCTCGGTCTTGGCGCTGGCAATTTCTTGCTCGGTTGGGCGTGGAAAATAACTGAGTATCCATATAAAGAGACTTGCCACAAGGATGATACCGCCCATCTTGCGAAGGTACTGTTCTCCTTTTGCCCACATGTGGCGCATTGTCGCTTTCATCGTTGGAACGCGATAGGGAGGGAGTTCCATGACAAATGGTGTTTCGTCTTTCTTGTAGTGGAATCTGCGCAATAGTCGTGCTGTCATCACTGCCACGATTATACCCAAGGCATAAAGGCTGAGCAGCGCCAAACTTGCGTGGCTTGGGAAAAACACACCGATAAGGAGCAGGTAAATTGGCAGTCGCGCGCCGCACGACATGAACGGGTCAATCAAAATGGTAATCAACCTACTGCTGCGGCTTTCGATGGTGCGTGTGGCAATGATTGCAGGAACATTGCAACCGAATCCCATAACCAGGGGGATGAACGACTTTCCGTGGAGGCCTATCTTGTGCATTATTTTATCCATGATAAACGCTGCGCGGGCCATATATCCCGAGTCTTCCATAAACGAAATGAAAGCATAAAGAATCAAGATGTTTGGCAAGAATACGATTACACCGCCTACGCCGCCGATTACGCCATCGATGAGCATGTCCTTCACAGGTCCGTTGGGAAGGTAGTTACTGATTAAGTCGCCGATAAATCCGACACCGGCATCAATCCAGTCCATTGGATATTGACCAATGGTAAATGTTGCCCAAAACATAAGCCACATTATGAAGATGAAAATTGGGAAGCCGAACAGTTTGCTCGTTACCACGGAGTCAATCATGGCCGTAGTTTTTACCTCCTCTTTGTCTTCGGTATGAAGGGTCTCTCTCAACGCGCCTGTGACGAAGCCGTATTTGGTGTTGGCTATGACGGTGGGAATATCTTCTTCGTGGGAGTGCTCGATTTCAGCGACCAGTGTGTCGCGGAGTTCTTTTATCTTGTCGAAATGAGGCAATTGGCTGAGAAACCCTGTTACTTCTTTGTCGTTCTCGAGGTATTTGATTGACAAATAGCGCGCAGAGAAACGCATATCGAGATCCGGCTCTTTTTTAAGCTCGGTCTGCAACTTCTTTACGGCGTCTTCAACGTCTTTACTGAAGCCGATATGCACGTGACGTACCACTTCGTTGCGTCCCTCAAACACTTCAATGATTGTGTCGAAAAGTTCGTTGACACCTCGTCCTGTTTTTGACACGGTAGGCACCATCGGCACGCCGATCATCTTCTCGAGCGACTGGTAGTCGAATGTAACTTTGCTCCGTTCCAGTTCGTCGTACATGTTCAGCGCAATAATCATGCTGTGGTCCATGTCGATGAGTTCGGTGGTAAGATAGAGGTTGCGCTCAAGGTTTGACGAGTCGACCACGTTGATAATAACATCTGGCACTTCGTCGTGAAGGTAGCGGCGTACATACAATTCTTCGGGCGAATATGCCGACAAAGAGTACGTTCCCGGGAGGTCGACAATGTTGAATGTGTAGTCGTGGTATTTCATTTTGCCGCTTTTGGCATCAACTGTGACACCACTATAATTGCCTACGTGTTCTTTGGCACCGGACGCAACATTAAAAAGTGAGGTCTTGCCGCAATTCGGGTTGCCGATTAGTGCTACGTTGATTGTGTGGCGTTGGGTGTTGAATGATTTCACAAACCCGCAGTCACCATCGCTGATGAGGGAAACATCCTCCGACGGCACTTGGTCGGCCTGTGATTCGCGTACCACCTCAATCAAGTTAGCCTCGGATCGTCTGAGCGACAATTCGTAACCCATAATTCTGTATTTGATAGGGTCGCGGAGGGGGGCATTTTGCCCAACCAGAATCTTTTTGCCTCTCACAAATCCCATCTCCATCATGCGTTTACGGAAGGAACCGTGACCTAAAATTTTGACAATCACACATGTGTCACCTGTCTTCAGCTCTGATAACCTCATATCCATTTAAATTTCGAATGCAAAGGTCGCAATATGTTGTGAACTACGCAAATTGCACGCAATCTTATTCATACAGATTCTAAATAATAACATAAATTAACGCTCGCTGTCAAAGAATATTGTCGATGACAGAATACCATGTCGCTACTTCCGGAATAGAAGAATATTGGCGATTTTGTCGTAATTTTGCGTCTGTAACAAATTTGGAATGTAAAGAAAATGAATATAAAGGCGATTGGAAATAAACTGAAAGGTAATCCGACAATGACAGAAGGAACTGTGTTCTCGATGCTGATTATATGCAGCATCTCGCATTTCCTCAACGATATGATTCAGTCGGTGATTCCTTCAATATATCCGATAATCAAAGACAAGTATGGCTTTACATTTGCACAGATTGGAATCATAACACTTGTG
>CAVAOU010000305.1:0-2848 GCA_963590085.1 Senegalimassilia sp.
CACTACCGCAAGCACAGCACAAAGAGCGACGGCAGCGACACAATCTACACGCAGACAGCCAACTATCTCGGCGTAGCGCCAGAGGTGGTAACAAACAACAATATCAAGTACACCCCTTCGGAGAACATCAAGTCGATGGTCGACGCGGGCGAACCGGTAATTGTTGCGCCTGCGGGCTACAACGCAAAGATAACGCTGCCTATCACCGACCTCCTGAACAAATACAAGGAGAACGAGAAGAAAGGCCAGACAGTGCTCAACACCATCTCGATGACCATCCCAGTGGAAGAAATCAGCAACTCGCTCGACATCGAGCCGCCGACCTACCTCCTGCTGGTGAAAGCCACGAAGAAGGACGATTTCTTCACCGACAGCCAGTTGCCAGACAGCAAGACATCGTTCTACGCGACCTACGACTCAAGCGACAAGTGCTACACCTTCAGCGGTATGCGCGCCTACCTCAAGGGAGTGATTGATGGCGAATATGCGTCGGAGGACCAGGCAACTCTTGAGAGTTTCTACCTGATTCCGGTTGACGCCTCCTTCACCACATCGACGTCGTACTATTCAGGCACGACAACGACGCTGACCGAGATGACGCCACAACTGTCGATTCCGGCGATGGTGAAACTTGGCAAAGCACAACTGATAACCACATTCAGCAAAAAAAGTTATTCTGAATAATTGACAGGTGCAAAAAAAACACTACCTTTGCACCACCAAGCCTGAATAGCTCAGTCGGTAGAGCATTTCATTCGTAACGAAAAGGTCAAGGGTTCGAGTCCCTTTTCAGGCTCACAGAACGAAGATTAATGATAAGAATGGAAAGTCTGCAACGTGAGTTGCGGGCTTTTTTTGTTTGTACAATTTCGTGAATTTATGTAGTAATGGTTAAGAATTTAAAAAAGGGCGCGCTATAGGCTTATAAATTGAATTTTTTATATACCTTTACTTATTGAAACTAAAGAAAAAGAAACAACTGATATGAGCAACCCTGAAAGAAAGCGGCTGTCGGCAGGCAAAATCATGCGTGCCGTGTTTGGAATAATCATGATAATCATCTATTTCGGTATGGGTTATCTGATGCTCGCCAACTTTTTCGACGTGCCTCGCTACGTGTCGCTCACACTCGGGATTGTGTTTATAGTCTACGGCATTTTCAGAGGCTATCGCCAATACAAAGGAATTGACTATACATTTAGAAGAGAAGAATAAACGATGAAACTCAAAGACATTTTCTTATTAGCAATCGTCTGCCTGCTCACAGCCTGCGGCAAATCGGACAAGCAGCCGAAAGAAACCGAATTCAAACTGCTGTGCGACGAGTCGGTTGAAAACATCATGCGCCAAGAAGTACAAGTCTATGAGTTGAAATACCCTGACGTAAGAATCCACGCAGAATACATCGACGAGAAAGCAATCGACGACTCAATAGCCAGCCTCACCCGCGGTGTCTACATCACCGCCACGGAGATGACCCACGAGCGCCGCAAGTATCTTGAGGCCAACCACCGCAACACCTACTGCGTGCCGGTGGCTGTCGACGCCGTTGCCATCATCACCCACAAGGACAACAATGTTGCCATGCTCTCCATTGAGCAACTCAGCGACATTCTCACGGGCAAGACCAAGAACTGGAACGAGATTTCGCCATCGAAGATGGGCGACATTTCGGTGGTGTTCGACAACCAGAACTCAAGCACCGTGCGCTACATGCTCAAGAATGTGACTGGCGGCAAGCAGTTCGGCAAGAACGTATTCGCGCAGAAGACCAACAAGGATGTGTTCGAGATGGTGCGCACCCACAAGGGCGCCATCGGCATCATCGGCGTAAGTTGGCTGAGCCGCGACCTCAACAACATTGCCATCGTGGCAAACTACTCGAAGACCGAACTCGACGCCATCGAGAGCGCAACGGAGGTGAACCACGACATGTATTCGGAGAACTCTGAAGCCGACTACAGCCAGGCCATCAAGGTGGTGCCAATCCGCAAAAACGATTCGCCCTACGCCTACAAGCCGTTCCAGTACGACATCTACACGGGCAACTATCCGCTGTTCCGCACCATCTACGCCGTTTGCACCAGCCCGTCGGGCAGCAAGCAACATGCGTTTTGCCGGTTCATCACGAGCATCCCCGGGCAGAAAGTAATACTCAACACGGGAGTGATGCCCGCCAACGTGCCGCCGCAACGCGTAGTGGCAATCCAACAACAGGATTAGAGAGAAAAAACAATAATAATTATAAACAGATTAACAACTCACTAAGATGAAATTCAAATTAATCCTATCAACAGCAGTCCTCGCCGGAACCACTTTCGCAGGTTTCGCCGACGGATACCAAGACGGTGTTGAATACTACAAAGTAGGTCAGGACGAGAACGCAAAGATTGTGCTCGACCAGACTCTCAACGACGCCGCAACAAACAAGGCTGTGGCCTACTACTATCTTGGCAACATCGCCCTCAACGAAGGCAACAAAGCACAAGCGACAAAATATTTCGACCTCGGTATCCAAAACAATGCCGAATATGCCTTCAACTACATCGGTAAAGGTGCAGTGGCTTTGAAAGAGAACAACGCCAACGCGGCAAAGGACTTCTTCAAGCAGGCTGACAAATACGGCAAGAAAGATGCTGCAAAAGTGAAGGTAGACATCGCCCGCGCTTACTATAGCACCGACTCTGTGCTCTACAAGAAGGACTACCAGACCTACTTGAAGGACGCAAAGAAGAAGGACAAGAACGAATCGTCGATCTACGTGTTTGAAGGCGACATGCTTGCCGACCAAAAGGACTACGGCAACTCTGCTGGTTACTACGAAATGGCAATCCAATTCAACGAGTCA
>CAVAOU010000306.1:0-2837 GCA_963590085.1 Senegalimassilia sp.
GTCCGCTTGAGAGAGAGTGTTAGCGGACAGCACTATTGAAAGAACCTAACATTTAGTTTACTTGAACAGACGTGGGATGAATTCCAACGAATACTGGCGCCAGTTGCTCCAGAGGTGTCCGCGAGTGCTCTCGTGGTAGATGTACTTCAAGCCGTCCTTGTTCATGCGCTGCATGAGAGCCTGGTTAGCGTCGTAGAGGAAGTCGTCCTTACCGATGCCGATCCAGTAGCACTTAACGCCCTTCTTTGCCTGAGCGGCGAGTTTTGCGTCGAGGTTAGCGTAGGCAGGGATATTTTCCATGTCGATGCCAGTGAAGTTTACACCTGCAGAGTAGAGACCTACATAGTCGAACAAGTCAGGATAGTTGGCAGAGATCATCAAAGTGTGCATACCACCCATCGAAAGGCCGGCGATAGCGCGGTGAGCCTTGTCGGCGATAGTGTTGAACGTAGCGTCAACATAGTTTACGATTTCAGGGAATGCAGTTTCGTAAGAACCGTCTTTGTAGTGAGGCAAGAAGTTTGTCATCACTGGCTTGTAGTCGAGGTTCTCGTAAGTTTCGCCAGCAGCAGCCTGCTTGCCGAAGTTACCGTTAGGGATTACAACGATCATTGGTTTGCACTTGCCTTCAGCAATGAGGTTGTCCATGATGCGAGCAATGTTGCCGAGTTCAACCCATGCGTTCTCGTCGCCACCGCTACCGTGGAGGAGGTAGAATACAGGGAATTTCTCGTCGGTCTTGCCGTATGTAGGAGGAAGGTAAATGTTCATGCGGCGGTCAGCGTTGACAGTGTTTGAGTGATACCAAACAGTGCGGAGTTGACCATGAGCCACGTCGTGAACCTGATAGTAGTCAGCGCAACCGTCGCCAACATAGAAGATGCTGAACACGTTGCCCACGTCTCTGCGAGTGAACGGGTTTACTGGGTCGAGACCAACCACGCCGTCAATGTCGAAACGGTAGGTATACATTTCTGATGGCAATTGCGGAGAAGTGTAGGTCCACACGCCGTCTTTGCCTTTTTTCATTTCGCCTGTGCCCTTGTTGGCTTCCCAGTCGGCAACAACCTTTACGGTCTTTGCCTTTGGAGCCTGCAGACGGAAAGTCACTGTGTGGTCAGCGTTCACCTCTGGTGAAACGAGTTTACCTTCGCGGAAGGAAACGTTTTGCTGTGCGTTCATGCTCATTGCTGCAACGAGCACAAACAGGGATGAGATTAATTTTTTCATTTCTTTATTAGAAAAAGTGGTTTTTGTAGATTATGTTTATTGATTTCTATTAGAAGTTGAGTTTTGCGCCGA
Source organism: Senegalimassilia sp. (assembly GCA_963590085.1). Lineage (GTDB taxonomy): Bacteria > Bacteroidota > Bacteroidia > Bacteroidales > Muribaculaceae > Limisoma. The sequence continues at coordinate 1,303 of CAVAOU010000306.1, forward strand.
ATTCCATTGTGAACGGACGGATGTAGTTACCAGCCATCAATGTGCCTGCGTATTTAGAGCCGTCGGTAATCAACTCAGATCCTGGGATTGTGCCCTGGGCACCTGACTGGTTGAGGAAGTTGACAACGTTGACATTGACTGTGAGATACTTGTTGCACTTGAAACTTGCGCCTGCAAATGTTTCCCAACGGCCTTTGAAGTAAACCGAGTTGCCCACGTTGGCGTATTGCTTGCTGTAGTAGCGGAACGAAGCCCAGATGTTGAAGCGGTCGATGGTGTAACTTGGATCCAACTCAACGATGATCTTGGACTGCTTGGTCACTGTCATGTTGCTGAAGTCGTAAGTCTTGTTGAATGCCTCAAACTTGTAGCCAGTGTATTTCGGATCCTGGTAAGTGAACATCACGTGGAACTTGAATCCCTTGAACGGAGTGAACATTGCGTCGGTGGTCCAACCCATGGTCTGGATACCGCTTGATGCGCCAACCATTACAGGGTCTTCATTAGGATTGTCGCTCATCACTGTGAGGCGAGAGTAGTCGTTTGTACGGCGAGCGTAGGTGAAAGCCGACACGAGGTTTACGAAGTCGCTGTTGAAGAAGATACCAGCGCGTCCCAATATAAACGGACGGTTGTTGTAGTAAGGCAGCGTTGTGCCAGAGTAAGCCTCGAGGTGGCGGTACTGCTTCAGGTAGTTGATTTCACCGTTCAAACCGAAGTTGTGGGTGATGTTGTAGGTCGGTGACAAGGATACTGCATAGTTGAGACCGGTAACCTTGTGGTTGGTTGTGCCTACGATTTCGCCTGTTTCAGGGTTTGTTGCACCGAGATAAAAGTCGGAGAAACGGCTGTTGGCGATGTAGTCGACATTAGCGTTGAAGAGTTCCAGACGCAAGCCGTAGCCCATGCGGAACGAATGAGTGATGCGCCAGTTGTCGTTGACGAAGAGCGCAAACTTGTTTTCGGTACCGTCATCATATTCTGTAGAACCGTTGAGGTTGGCGTATTCCTGGCCGTTGTAGACCAACTTGCGTGGGTTTGGAGCCACCTCGTGATAGTATTGAGTAGTGCTGCGTGCATAGTCGATGTTGCTGAAGAGTTCGTTCAAGCCGAATGTCCAGTTGTGCTTCTCAGTCTTCTTCTGGAGTTCAGCCACAAACATAGCGTCGGTCACCGAGAAGTTGTTGATCTGCGAAAGGCGGCGTTGGATAGTGCCGTGGAAAGCCTGACCGTTGTCGGCATACACAGCATCGGCATCTTCGTAGAAGCCCATTGTGAGTTGGTCGGTGCTGTGGCCTTTAGAGTTCGACACCTTAGCCTTCAAAGCCAATGTGAGGTTGTTGCCGAAATCGTAGTCGAAGAGCACTGTTCCCTCGTGGGTCTTGGTTTTGGTTACGTCGTAGAGGTTTTCTGTCTTAAGTTCGCCAGTCTTCACGTCGCGGTATTGGATTGTGCCGTCGACAGGGAGATAAGAGTCGCGACCCATGCGGAAGCCCTGAACGTTTGAAACCTTGCCGTCGCCGTCGTAGGTGAAC
>CAVAOU010000307.1:0-2830 GCA_963590085.1 Senegalimassilia sp.
GCCGAAAGCCACGATGCGCGCCTTCCCGGTGTGGAACGACGCCAGTTTCATGGCGTTCTCGTTCGCCTCTGCTCCCGAGTTGATGAGGAACAGGTTGTAGTCGTCGTAGCCGCACGCCTTGCCGAGTTTGTCGGCCAACTGCTTCTGCAGCGAGTTGTGGACGGAGTTGGAGTAGAACACCAGTTTCTCCGCCTGGCGCTTGATGGCATCGACATAGTGCGGATGGCTGTGACCCACGGAAATCACCGCGTGGCCGCCATAGAGGTCGATATATTCTGTGCCTTTGCTGTCGTAGACGTGGCAGCCCTTGCCGCTCACAATCTCGACGTCGAACAAAGGATAGACATCAAATAGATTCATAGTCCTTGATTTTGAATGTTAGAAAGCCGAAGCCTTCAGGTTAAGCCCTGTGCGCTCGTGGAGCCCAAAGAGCAGGTTCATGTTGTGGACAGCCTGTCCGGATGCGCCCTTGAGGAGGTTGTCGATCACCGACACAATCAGCAGTTTGCCGTCCTCCTTGGTGAGGTAGAGCATGCACTTGTTGGTGTTGACCACGTCCTTGAGGTCGGGCATGCGGTCAACGACAAACGTGAAGCGGTGGTCGTCGTAGTATTCCTCATAGAGTTTCTTCACCTCGCTCAACTCAACAGGGCAGTTGAGATAGACCGAAGCAAAGATGCCGCGCGAGAAGCAGCCGCGCACGGGAATGAAGTTGAGCGCCGACGAAAAACTGGTCTGCAGCGTGGTCAGCGTCTGCTTTATTTCGGCAAGATGCTGGTGCTTAAACGGCTTGTAGATCGACACGTTGTCGTTGCGCCACGAGAAATGGGAAGACGCCGACGGCTTCACTCCAGCGCCCGTGCTGCCGGTGATGGCGTGCACGTGGATGTCGCTGTTGAGCAGCAGGTTGCGCGCAAGAGGAAGCAATGCCAACTGGATGGCAGTGGCAAAGCATCCCGGGTTGGCAACGTGCTTGCCGCGGATAATGTACTTGCGGTTGAGTTCCGGCAAGCCGTAGATAAAGTCGTGGGTGCCGTCGGCGATGCGGTAGTCCTGCGCAAGGTCGATGATGCGCAAGTCCTCGGGAATTTCGGCAGCGTGTGCCTCAAGGAATTTGCGCGACTCGCCGTGAGCCATGCAGAGGAAAATCACGTCGACGTCGGCAAACGGGGTCGTGGAGGAGAAAACCATGTCGGTTTCGCCGATAAGGCCCTGATGCACCGACGACAGGCGGTTGCCGGCGTTGCTCGTGCTGTGCACCCATGTGAGTTCCACGTCGGGATGATTGAGAAGTAGGCGGATGAGTTCGCCGGCGGTGTATCCGGCGCCCCCGATGATTCCTGCTTTGATCATATTCTTCATTAAATTTGTTCGTCTTTATGGTTTGCGTAGTACACGCGAAGCGGTGTTGACAACACCTTGATGAATCCCTTTGCGTCCTCGGCAGTCCAGCCTTTCTGCATTTCGCCGTATTCGCCGAATTTGGTCTTCACAAGGTCGTCGGCTGAGTCGACGCCGATCATGAACATGGAGTAAGGGCGGAGTTCCACTCTCACCGTACCATTGACGTTGCGCTGCGACGACTCGAGCATTGCCTCGATGTCGCGCATCACTGGCTCGAGATACTGGCTCTCGTGGAGGAACATGCCGTACCAGTTTGCCACCTGGTCCTTCCAGTACTGCTGCCACTTGCTGAGAGTGTATTTCTCGAGGAACTTGTGGGCATTGATGATTACCATCGGAGCGGCTGCCTCAAAGCCTACGCGGCCCTTGATGCCGATGATGGTGTCGCCCACGTGCATGTCGCGGCCGATGCCGTAAGGAGCGGCTACCGACTCGATATAGCGGATGGCTTCAATCTTGTCGTCAAACTTCTTGCCGTTGACAGCCACAATTTCGCCGTGCTTAAACTCGATGGTCATCTCCTCCTTGCCCGACTTCTCAACCTGCTTCAGATAAGCCGATTCAGGCAATCCTTCCTTGGAGTCGAGGATCTCGCCGCCGCAGATTGACGTGCCCCAGATGCCCACGTTGTAGGAATACTTCATCTTGGTGAAGTCGGCTACGAAGCCGTGTGAGCGGAGATATTCGATTTCCTCGTCGCGCGACAGCGCTTTGTCGCGGGTCAGCGTGATGATTTCCACGCCGGGAGCCATCACGAGGAATGTCATGTCGAAACGCACCTGGTCGTTGCCCGCGCCCGTTGAGCCGTGGGCAATGGCGTCGGCGCCAATCTCGTTGGCGTAGCGCGCAATGGCTATGCCCTGGAAGATGCGCTCCGAACTTACGGAGATTGGGTAGGTGCCGTTGCGGAGCACGTTGCCGTAGACCATATACTTCAGGCTCTTGGCATAGTACTCGTGGGTGACGTCGAGCGTCACGTATTGCTTTGCGCCCAGTTTGTAGGCGTTCTCTTCGTTGGCCTTGAGTTGCGCAGGGCTGAAGCCGCCGGTGTCGGCGCATGCTGCATACACTTCATAACCCAGTTCCTTGGCGAGATACATCACCGTGTAGGACGTGTCGAGGCCGCCACTGTAGGCTACAACTACTTTCTTCTTTTTCTGTTCCATTTTTCCTGTCAATATTTTATTGTTCTTTGTTTTCCGATTGTTCTCTGTATTTGTCCTCCGGATGCTCGTCGGGGTCGTAGAGCAGACCCGTGCACAGGCACATGCGGCGGCCGTTGCGCTGCAGGATGTCGAAGTTCACACAACTCTCGCAACCCTTCCAGAATGCCTCGTCGTCGGTCAACTGGTCGAAGGTAACCGGACGGAAGCCCAACTGGTTGTTGATTTTCATCACTGCCGCACCAGTGGTAAGGCTGAAAATC
>CAVAOU010000308.1:0-1554 GCA_963590085.1 Senegalimassilia sp.
GTATTACTATCATCACTGATTTTAGCAACGTCACCAGCGTTTGCTTCCGAGCAAACGTCAACAAGCAATGCCTCGCGCTCTTCTGTTGCGGCATCTGCTCCAATTGATTTCACTAAAGCTGCAGAAGCTACAATAAATAGAGTTGTAAGCATCAAAAGTTTTGCAACGCCAAAGCAGAGTCGTATGCAGAGTTTTGATGACCCATTTTTTGAATTCTTCTTCGGCCCGAATTTCGGCAACAGCCAGCGTCAGCAACAACAGCAAAAACAAAAGTCCGACCCACAACCATTGGGACTGGGCTCTGGTGTGATAATCAGTGCCGACGGATATATCGTCACAAACAACCACGTTGTTGAAAGTGCCGAAAAACTGGAAGTTACTCTCAACGACAACAAGACATACGATGCAACAGTAATCGGCACAGACAGTAACACGGACCTTGCCCTGCTGAAAATTGATGCATCCAATTTGAGTTTCATCACCTTCGGAGACTCAGACAAACTCAAGGTTGGAGAATGGGTGCTCGCTGTCGGCAATCCTTTCGGTTTCACATCTACAGTCACTGCAGGAATTGTGAGCGCAAAAGCTCGTAACATTTCTTCAGTCACCCACAGTCAGCAGTTCGGAATTGAGTCGTTTATCCAAACAGACGCGGTAGTCAACCAAGGCAATAGTGGTGGCGCACTTGTCAACACTAAAGGAGAATTGATGGGTATTAACACCTTGATATATTCGCGCACAGGTGATTATAGTGGATATGCATTTGCCATTCCTTCGTCTATTGTAAAGAAAGTAATATCCGACCTCAAGCAATATGGTGCTGTGCAACGTGCCATGTTGGGCATCACGTTCACGCAATTGACTCCAGATTTGTGCAAGGAGAAAAATATCAAATTGACGGAAGGCATTTATGTCAATGAGGTTCAAGACCAAAGTGCAGCAAAAGAAGCCGGATTGCAAAAAGATGACATCATCACTGAGATTGGTGGCACACAAGTAAAAAGCACCGCCGAGCTTCAAGAGGCTATAAGCCAATACTCACCTGGTGACAAAGCCGTTGTCAAATACTACCGCGACGGCAAAGCAAAGACAACAACTGTGACATTCCGCAATTCACAGGGCGGCACAAAAATCACGAAAGAATCTGACTTTACAGCACTCGGCTGCACCTTCACAAAGGTTTCACAAAAGACAATGGATGCACTGCACATCAGCAATGGTGTTGTTGTCGGCGGCATTACCAAGGGTAAATTCAAAGATGCCGGCATCTCAAATGGATTCATCATCCAAGAGATCAACGAACAGAAGGTTAATTCCCAAAGCGATGTGGAATCAATTTACGACAAAATCATGAAAGATGCCAGCGCTGACAAAGTGATGTATATCAAAGGCCTTACAGCGACAGGCAAACGGACTTATTTGGCAGTACCGTTGTTTGATGAAGAATAGCGATTGAATTTCTGACACAAAATGAATAGGTGGCTAAACAATAGTCACCTATTTTTTGTTAAATTGTTGTTTTATTATTGGATTTTGCAATAAAGGGATATGTAT
>CAVAOU010000308.1:1564-2825 GCA_963590085.1 Senegalimassilia sp.
GTATAATGCAATAAATTTGTATTATCTTTGCAGTTCAAAACGTGTTCTAAATATTTTTTGTTAAATGAGGCAATTAAAGATTTCAAAATCAATCACCAACCGCGAAAGTGCATCATTGGATAAGTATCTTCAGGAAATCGGCCGTGAGGATCTTATCTCCGTAGAGGAAGAAGTTGAATTAGCTCAACGCATCCGAAACGGTGATGAAAAAGCATTGGACAAATTGACTCGAGCAAATCTTCGCTTCGTCGTTTCTGTAGCAAAACAGTATCAAAACCAAGGATTAAGTCTTCCCGACTTGATTAACGAAGGTAATTTGGGCTTGATTAAAGCCGCTCAGAAATTCGATGAAACAAGAGGTTTCAAGTTCATTTCCTACGCAGTGTGGTGGATTCGCCAGTCTATCCTTCAAGCATTGGCGGAACAATCAAGAATTGTCCGTTTACCGTTGAATCAAGTAGGCTCGCTCAACAAAATCAGTAAGGCTCTCTCCAAATTCGAGCAAGAGAACCAACGTCGTCCTTCCGCAGAAGAATTAGCCAAGCAACTTGACGTACCGGTAGAAAAGATATCTGGCACAATGAGCGTTTCTGGACGCCAAATTTCCGTTGATGCTCCATTTGTTGAAGGAGAAGATAACAGCCTTCTTGACGTGTTGACAAACGACGACTCGCCAATGGCAGACTCTTCACTCAACCAGGAATCTCTCTCAAAAGAGGTCGACAGAGCACTCAACCAACTTCAAGACCGCGAACGCGAGATATTGAAGATGTTCTTTGGAATCGGATGTCAAGAGATGACGTTGGAGGAAATCGGAGACAAATTTGATTTGACAAGGGAACGTGTCCGCCAGATTAAAGAAAAAGCAATTCGCAAATTAAAAGGTCAGAAAAGCAGACTTTTAAAATCTTATTTGTAATATTGATTCATCTCAATTATTGCAACGACAAATTGATAAGGACTTGACCGCATTTTTTATGCAGCCGAGTCCTCGTTCTATTATGAACTCATCAAACTTGTAGCGGAAGCAATAAAATTGTAACTTTAGGGGCATAAAGGACATTGGCTTCAGCCAAGGAATCAAGGCAATAACATTATAAAGTCTTACAACTATGAATATAGGTGATAAAATACCAGAAGTTCTTGGTCTCGACCAGGATGGACGAGAAATTAAGGCGAGCGACTATCGCGGTCGCAAGATAGTGCTTTACAGCTATCCCAAGGCAAACACCAGCGGATGCACTGCCGAGGCTTGTTCCCT
>CAVAOU010000309.1:0-2816 GCA_963590085.1 Senegalimassilia sp.
CATCTACGGCGCATACTTCTCCCACCAGGGCGAAACTCCGGGCCTCGGCGCTGAAATCGCCAAGCCGGCGTTTGCAGGCCAGTTCAACGGCAAGCAACTCTACAAGGACGGCGAGTTCAAGTCGGTGTCGGTGATGAAGGCGGGCAAGACGCCTACCGACGGCTCTGACTATGTGGACGGCATCTCGGGCGGCACCATCACAAGCAAGGGCGTGCAGTCGATGCTGCAGTCGTGCCTGTCGTGCTACGACGCCTTCCTGAAAAGTTTAAAACAGAATTAAAAATAAAATAGATATGGCTATACTTAGCAATAAGAATAAAGCAGTACTGTTCAACCCACTGTCGAAGAACAACCCTGTGGTTGTCCAGATTCTGGGCATCTGCTCGTGCCTGGCTGTAACGGCGAAGTTGGAGCCGGCCATTGTGATGGGCATTTCGGTGATGGCAGTGACGGCATTCTCCAACGTCATCATCTCTCTCATCCGCAACACCATTCCAAACAACATCCGCATCATCGTGCAACTGGTGGTTGTGGCTGCGCTGGTAATCATCGTGGACCAATTCCTGAAGGCCTACAATTATGAAGTGAGCAAGCAGTTGTCGGTGTTTATCGGACTGATCATCACCAACTGTATCCTCATGGGACGCCTTGAGGCGTTTGCCCTCGCCAACAAGCCTTGGCCGTCGTTTCTCGACGGTATCGGCAACGGCATCGGCTATGCCTTGATTCTCATCATCGTGGCTGCCTTCCGCGAACTCCTTGGCTCGGGCTCTCTGCTCGGCTTCAAGGTTATCCCGCAGGCGCTCTACGATGCCGGCTACCAGAACAACGGCTTGATGATTCTGCCGCCAATGGCGCTCATCACCGTGGCTTGCATCATTTGGGTTCACCGCTCACGCAACAAAGAATTGCAGGAGAAAGATTAACATCACAACATTTTGATTATGGAAAGTTTAAATCTATTTATACGCTCCGTCTTTATCGACAATATGATCTTTGCCTACTTCCTTGGCATGTGTTCATATCTTGCTGTGTCGAAAAATGTGAAGACAGCCTTTGGCCTTGGCATCGCGGTCACATTCATGCTCGTGATTACCCTGCCTATCGACTACATCCTGGAGATGCACTTCCTGCGCCCGGGTGCCTTGAGTTGGCTCAGCCCTGAATTTGCGAATGTCGACCTAAGTTTCCTTAGCCTCATCCTCTTCATTGCCGTCATTGCCTCAATGACGCAGTTGGTGGAGATGGCCGTTGAGAAATTCTCGCCGTCGCTCTACGCATCGCTCGGCATCTTCTTGCCGCTGATTGCCGTGAACTGCGCCATCCTCGGCTGCTCGCTGTTCATGCAGCAGCGCGACTTCGGCTCGGTCGGCACCGCCACCATCTACGGCCTTGGCTCCGGCATCGGCTGGCTGCTTGCCATCGTGTGCCTCGCAGCAATCCGCGAGCGTCTGAGTTACTCCAACATCCCTGCCCCGCTGAAGGGTATCGGCATTACGTTCATCATTACGGGTCTCATGGGCATCGCCTTCATGAGTTTCCTCGGCATCAAAATTTAAGACGATGATACTCTCAAACATAACAATACTAACAAGCACGATACTGTTTTTTGCAGTAACGATTGTTCTTGTCGCCATCTTGCTGATTGCCAAGAAATATCTCTTGCCGTCGGGCAAAGTCGACATCAACATCAACGACAAAGAGAAACTCGAAGTTGAAACCGGCGGCACACTCCTGTCGACTCTCGCCAGCCAGAAGGTGTTCCTTCCGTCGGCATGCGGCGGTGGCGGCAGTTGCGGCCAGTGCCGCGTGAGAATCACCGAAGGCGGCGGCGAAGCGCTCCCTACAGAGAAGGTGCACTTCTCGCGCAAGGAGATGATGAACAATTGGCACCTCGGCTGCCAGGTGAAGGTGAAAAACGACATGAAGATTGTTGTGCCGGAATCAGTGCTGGGCGTAAAGGAATGGGAATGCGAAGTTATTTCCAACAAGAATGTGGCTACGTTCATCAAGGAGTTTATCGTGGCTCTGCCTAAGGGCGAGCACATGAACTTCCTGCCGGGCTCCTACGCGCAGATCAAGATTCCTAAATACCAGATGGACTACGACAAGGACATCGACAAAGACTCAATCGGCAAGGAATATCTCCCGTCGTGGGAGAAGTTCGGGCTGTTTGGCCTCAAGTGCAAGAACGACGAAGAGACTGTCCGCGCCTACTCTATGGCCAACTACCCTGAAGAGGGCGACCGCATCATGCTTACCGTGAGAATCGCCACTCCGCCGTTCAAGCCGAAACCACAGGTGGGATTCCAGGATGTGATGCCGGGCATCGCGTCTTCCTATATCTTCACTCTCAAGCCGGGCGACAAGGTGCTGATGAGCGGCCCTTACGGCGACTTCCATCCTAAGTTCGACTCGAAGAAAGAGATGATTTGGGTGGGCGGTGGCGCCGGTATGGCTCCTCTGCGCGCGCAGATTATGTACATGACCAAGACGCTCAACACCCGCGACCGCAAGATGTCGTTCTTCTACGGCGCGCGTGCGCTCAACGAGGTGTTCTACCTTCAGGACTTCCTTGCGCTTGAGAAGGAATTCCCTAACTTCAAGTTCTACTTGGCTCTCGACCGTCCTGACCCTGCTGCCGATGCCGCTGGCGTTGAGTATACGCCTGGCTTCGTGCACCAAGTGATGTACAAAAACTATCTGTGCAACCACGATGCGCCTGAGGACATCGAATACTACATGTGCGGTCCTGGCCCAATGAGCAACGCAGTGGTGAAGATGCTCGACGACCTCGGCGTGGATCCGGAAAGCAT
>CAVAOU010000310.1:0-2805 GCA_963590085.1 Senegalimassilia sp.
GGTCTACAACTCTCCATGCGGTAAAATTATCTTGGGTGCATTTGGTGATAAATTGTGTCTTTGTGATTGGTTGGATTCAAAACATCGGAAACGGAATGACCAGCGGGTAATGCGGGCATTTGGGGCGGATATTGAATACGGTGTGTCGGATTTGATAAATTGCGCAATGGATGAACTTGATGAATACTTCACTGGACGTCGCAAGTCGTTCGATGTCCCGATTCAAATGGTCGGCACTGAGTTCCAGGTTCGGGTGTGGCAAGCGTTGCGTGAAATCCCGTATGGTGCGACAGCAACATATCTCGAAATTGCAGACAAGATAGGCAGTAAGAAGAGCGTAAGAGCTGTGGCGCAGGCAATTGGCGCTAATCCAATTGCTATTATTGTGCCTTGCCATCGAGTCATTGGCGCTGATGGCTCTCTCGTCGGTTTTGCCGGAGGATTGGAAGCAAAGAAAATGCTATTGCTGTTAGAGGCTCCGAATCGTTGAAAAAATGGTATCGCTTGGCCATTTGCCAAAAAAATGGTAAATTGCGCAAAATTTTAGGACTATGGAAACAACTGAGGTAATTTCAAGGATCAAATATATAATGGGTGAGTTACGGTTGCGTCAAAATGCCTTTGCTGTGCGCATCGGTTGTGACGTGACAAATCTGTCGAAGTTGTTGAATGGCAAGTTGCCTATTACAGACTCATTTATCAATAAGATTGTAGTCGGTTTAGGAGTGTCGAAAGCGTGGCTTGTCAGTGGCGAAGGCATTCCATTCGGCAAACAGTCGCATCCTGACTCGGTTGTAGTTGGAACCTTTGACAATGGGCGGGACGGGTTGCCTGTATATGACCTTGACGTAACGGCAGGAGCGTTGACGCGCGACCGCCTTTTTGCTGACGACCGCATCATTGGCCGACTCTCGATGCCTGGAGTAGACAGCAATTGCCGTATTGTCCGTGTGAGTGGTGACAGTATGTCGCCAGTCATTGACAATGGCGATTACATTGCCGTGCGTGAGGTTTCAGATACCTCAATTGTCTATTGGGGACAAATCTATGTCGTTTTGTTGGATGATTACCGGATGGTTAAGTATTTGCGTCGCCATACCGATGATTCAATGGTTGTGCTACGCAGTGCCAATCCCGCATACGATGATATTGATTTGCCTAAAACAGCTATCCGTCGACTGTTTTTTGTTACCAAAATCATAAAAGTGCAAGAGGCTGGTTAAGCCATGTCATTTCTCTGCTTTCGGATAATTGTCAGAATGCCAGAAACTCATTTTCCCATTTTGTGAGGTAATCAGCATTGCGGCAATTTCAGGATGTTTGGCCAACAAATTCTTTGCTTTGTCAAGACCAAGCACCATCAGTGTGGTGGCATAGGCATCGGCCGACATGCAGTCATTGGCAATAACTGTGGCGCTGAGAATGTTGGTAGTGGCTGGCCGCCCTGTCTTCGGATTGATTATGTGGGCGTATCTGTTGCCAAGACTGTCTTCTTTATAGTTGCGATAGTTGCCTGATGTGGCAACTGATTGATTGCTGATTGCTATTATTTCTGCTGATTCATGCACAATGTTGCCATCGGAAATTATTGGTTTGTCAATCGACACATGCCATTTGTCGTTCTGCGGATTGCTCCCTTTTGCTACAATTTCACCGCCTACTTCCACAAGATAGTCCTTCACGCCATTGCGCTCAAGCATGCGGCCAATCTCATCGCAGCCGAAACCTTTGGCTATTGCGCTGAAATTGAATGTTGTGCGGGAGTCGTCTTTCTTTAACTGGTATCCGTTGAGGTGCGTTTTTCCAATGCCTACAAATTGAAGCATTGAGTCGATGTCTGCATCGGACGGCATATCTCCGGATTTGTATCCGAATCCCCAAGCATTGATGATTGGCGACAATGTGGGATCGAAGGCGCCGTCGCTTTCTTCGTTTATTTCAACTGATTTGAGATAAATTGTTTTCAAAGCCTCATCAAGCGAGTCGGTCATGTTGTCGTTGATGGCTGTGATGAGTGAAGCCTTGTTGAATGGCGACACGCTGAGTTCCACGCGGCGGAAAGTGGCATCGATAGAATCGGCGAGGTCTTTAGCCGACAGGTAGGTGATATGGTATTCGGTGTTCCAAACCACACCGGCTTGCTTTATCCATTCTTTGTGCGATGGCTTGAAGCAGAAAATCAAGATGACGCCAATAACTCCGAGGCAGGCGAGGATTATCGCTCTTTTTTTGTTGTGCTCAAATGTGTTCATACTGCAAAATTAAGACAATTTCAGATGAAATAATTGTGAAGATTAAAAAATCGCCTTAATTTTACACACAACCAATAAATCAATAAAATTATGCAACAATCAAATTCAAATAATGTAGACGCATTGGTGCTTTTTGCTAATGGCTTTGAGGAAATAGAAGCGATAGGCACGGTTGATATCCTGCGCCGAGGGGGGATGAAGGCTGTGAGTGTGTCTATAAATGAAGATGCTCTTGTAACGGGAGCGCATGGCGTGCAAATGATAGCAGACATGGCAATAAAAGAAGTAAACAATGTAAACCCTACTTGGGTTGTGCTCCCTGGCGGTATGCCTGGCGCCAAAAATCTGTATGAATGCGATGCTGTGCATGCGCTTGTTAACAACCAAATTTCTCGCAATGCCTATGTCGCTGCCATTTGCGCATCGCCGGCAGTCGTATTGGCTCAAATGGGAGTGATGGACGGCCGACACATGACGTGCTATCCAGGCTTTGAAAGTCTGTGCAGCAAATCTACGGTGGAAGCCAGCCGCAGCGTTGTGGACGGCCATTTCG
>CAVAOU010000311.1:0-2798 GCA_963590085.1 Senegalimassilia sp.
CACCGAGGGTATCTGCCGTCCGTTTTTATATCCTTATTCCTAATCGATGAGACGCGAGTCGAGACTCTTGCGGCCAAGATAGAAGATGCAGGCACGCACCACCTTTGTATCAGTGGCAAACGGCTTGGTGTAGAGCGCGGAGTCCTTTGTAGGCATGCTACCGTCAAGGGTGTAGCGTATCTCCGCTGCGGGATACTGGCTGTTCATCACCACCTTTCCGCCAACCCTGTCGATGCCTGGCTGAGCCACATGGAAGCAGAATCCTGCTTTCTGCAGCGACGGCAACTCAAAGTCGCCGATGATGTGGTTGAATTCCGCCTTTGTCTGCCCTGGCAGAAGTGTTGCGTTCCAACCTCTTTCGCACAGGCCGAAAATCTTTGGGAACACATAGTATTCCACCATGTCGAAATTGCGTATTGTTTCAGCAAACAACTGCCCCTGCACGCCGATGATGTTGCCCTTGGCATCGGCACGGAGCGGGAGTTTGGCATCCTGCTTTGCCATGTCGAGCGGCGAGCCGGAGATTGTTTCCGTCGAAGAATGATACACGTCGAACGGACGTGCATCCCAAGCGCGGAACTCGTCGACATATCCGCCCCACGACAAGCCCGGCTCATCGGGATGGGCGTTGTAGCACATATCGAGATAGAAATTGCTCACATTGCACATGAGCACCGGATAGCCGTTGTTTGCCACCGAATAAGGGATAGTGTCGCCGTTCCATTCTGCCACAGTGTTCCAGCAGTTTACGGCGCCAAACTTGTCGCGCAGAGCCTTGTCGGTTGCCTCGCTATGGCGCATCGCCGACTCCTGCCAGCCGCCGATGCGATAGCCCTTGGCGGCAACCATATCTGCAATGCGGGTGATGTAGTATTCCTCAACATCGTGGGTAGTCGACAGCCCTTTCTCCTCCATCAACTTCTTCACGGCAGGCGATTTTGCCCATGGGTCGCGCGGCACTTCATCGCCGCCCACATGGATATATGGCAACGGCACGCCTGCCTCGCGGTACATCAATATCAGTTCGTCGGTGACCTTGTCCATCAGGCGGAACGTGCCTTCCATGGCTGGATTAAGCACATTGTCGTTGTAGCCCTGCGCTGAGGAATATACGGATGTGTCATCGTCGTCCCACACCTGATAGTAGCGGGCAGCCTCGGGATCGCTCCCCACGAGGTTGCGATAGCGAGCCTTCATTGCCACGATGGCAGCGCGGGCATGCCCTGGAGATTCAATCTCCGGCACCACCTCGATGCCGCGTGCATAGGCATAGCGGAGAAAATCAACGAATTCGTCCTTTGTTATATAGCCGTTTGACGTTGTACTGAAGTCATTCGGATTGCCATTGCCGGCATACGTCTGGAATAGGAAGTCGGTTTCCTTCTCAGTCATGCCCCGACGGCCACCCACAGCCGTGAGTTCCGGCAAGCCTGGAATTTCGAGACGCCAGCCTTCATCGTCGGTGAGATGAAACTGCAGGCGATTAATCTTATAGATTGCCAAACGGTCGACGAGTTGCTTCACATTGTCCAACTGCGAATAGTTGCGCGCCACGTCGAGCATCATGCCACGGTAGTGGAGGTCTGGCCAGTCGCATATCGTAGCCTCCGGCACACTGGGCTTGTCGGCATTGCGCTCCACAAGGCGTGCCAAAGTCTTTACGCCGTTCATCACCGCATCGGCAGAGATGCCGCGGATTTCGATGCCGCCAGAAGAAAGCGCAAGTTCGTAGTACTCGCTATTGACCCGAGCCTCATCCTGCAACGCCTCGGAGCCGCTCATCAGCGACAAGCGCACGTCGATGGTCTTTGCGCCACTGCCGCCAAGCACCGCGCTGGCATATTCGGCCTCACGCTGAAGACCTTCGGAAGCATAAACACACATTGTTGACGACAAGTCGACCCTTCCGCTGCCTTCCTTCACCGTCTTCACGGCAGGCAAGATGCTGAACGGGCTCAAAGCCGCCTGCTTTTCGGGATTGACCTCCGCGTTAATCTTGTAGCGGCGCTGCCCCGTAGGGAAGCCCTCTATGTGGCGGAACGTTGACCAGCCGAGAGGAGTAACCTCCAAATGGACTGGCCGCGCAATGCTGTCGGAATTAAAGGCGAAATGTACGCCGTCAGGAGCATAACTGACGGTGCGCAACTCTCCGCGCACACGGAAACTGAGCACAATTGAGTCGCCAGGGTTGAACACGAGGTTTTCGACAGGCGACAACTTGTAGTATCCCTGTGCCACCTTGCTCAACTTCAGCGGTGCGTTCTTGCCCAGAGGCATAGTGTTGCGCGAGAAGGTGTTGTAGTAGATGGCCCAATCGTCGGACAATGTCATTTTGCTGACATTCTTCACGACCATCGTATAGGTATAGTCACGGTTGCGCATGTTTGAGCCGTCCAGATGCCACGTGAGCGTGAGCGGACTCTCATAGACGGTGGCCGACAGCGAACCCGACAGGGCGAGCGCTATTGCGGCAAGCGACAGATGCTTCATGATTTTGGATTTTATGGATTTTACAACTGGTTGTTTTCAAATTTGTCGGCAATGTTCTGGCAAGCGTCGTCGAGCAAGTCGAGCACCACCTCAAAACCATCCGAGCCCCCGTAGTAAGGGTCGGGAATGCAGTCGTGAGCCTTCATCTGGCGGAAATAGGAAGCTATGCGCTTCACCTTTTCCATGTCTTGGACCGTTGGAGCAAGGCTGCGCAACTTGTCGTAGTTGCTGTCGTCCATCGCCAGGATGAGGTCAAACCTGTCGAAGTCGGCCTCGGTCACCGGACGGCTGCGATGGGTCAGTTCCAG
>CAVAOU010000312.1:0-2797 GCA_963590085.1 Senegalimassilia sp.
GTTAAGGCCGTCTACGACAAGATGTGCATGCCAGGCGGCATTGACTTCGCTACAGGTTTGAAGGCCATGAGCAAGGCGTACTACGACAGCCACAGCAACGTGAGCACCATCGAGCAGGAAGCCGACCAGGCAGCAATGATTACTTTTGGCACCAAGAGCGCCGACGAACTCACTACGCTGGCAATGCGCCCGGTGTTCAACAACAACAACGACAGACAGTATCTCGTCACCATTCCCCACGACATGAGTACGGAGAATGCCGGTGAGCGACTCACATTGCCGTCCTACACCCGTTTCCGCGTGTATATCCGCGACGTGAACAACGGTGACAAGAATACGACGGGCTACGAAGGTACATTCCACATCTTTGCCCTCAACGACATAACCGGAGACGGCGGCACTGCCACATTTGCCGACGGCATGCCTCTGGCAGCAGGCTACAGTTACGAATTTACGGTGGGCTATCTCTACAACCGCCTCACCGTGTCGATGAACAACAGTCTGTCGTGGACACAGCAGGATCTTGACCGTGCGTATCTCGACGACAAGCAACAGACATCGGCAACCTACGACTACAGTTGGTGGACCGATGCAATCGACAAGTCGATACAGAGCGTGATGCAATCGTCCGCCAATTCCTACAATCCGGTGTTCAACATCAGCAGCGTTGATGACTTCATCGGCTTCATCCGCCTCGTCAACGGTGTGGCAGGGCAGAACACAGCCTCCTACACACTCGAAAGAGGCGAGGAATATGAGGACGAGTCAAGCACAAGCATACTCAACAAATCCTGGAAATGGTATAAGGTAGAGGACGGAAAGAAAACGGAAATCACCAAAGCGGAAGCCGAACAGGACGGATTTGTGTTCTACCACGTCTATCACCCAGCCGACGGCGACAACGCTGCCTACTATGAGGAAGTGGTGCTTGAAGGCGCATATTCTTTCTACAGCAACCTCGTAAATCGCAAATTTACTGTCAACCTTACTGCCGACCTCGATTTGAACGACTATAAACTCGACTGCATCGGCGACTCTGAGAGCCATTCCTTCCTGGGATTGTTCAACGGCAATTTCCACACACTGTCCAATGTGTATGTCCCTGGCGGCTATCTCTTCGGTTATGCCGGCCAGGCGCAGGACGATGCGGCAAGTGCGGGCACGGGAGCGGTAATATCCAACCTCGTTGTAAGTTCCGACCATGCGCTCACCATCCTGAATAAGGGCACCAGTGTGAAGCTGCTCGGCATTAGGATGACTGCAGAAAACTATAAGTCGGCATTTGCCGACGAACTCCTTGGCACGTGTTACCTCGTTGGCTGCAGCAACACGGGCGACGCCACCGTGGGCCTGGTTGGCAAGGCCGCGCAGCTCAACATGTACGGCTGCCTGCAGGCTGCATCGGGAATCACTGGCGGCGCACTGCTCGGAGCATACGCAAACAGCAGCAACCCGTTCTTCGCGCCGCAGACAGGCACAGTGCAGTGGGGCAACTTCATGTGCAACTTCTACGACATCGACCATTCGCCAAATGCTCATGCCGTGGGCAGCATCACCGATGCCTACCAGCGCCAGCAGTATATCCGCGGCTCGAAGACCTATATGCTTTGCGCCTGGAACGATCAGCTCATCACCGACGCCGAAGTACTCGCCTCCATCAAGAATACCAGCCGTTTTGCAGGCTTCTACGGCCTCGCTCCGTGGAAAGCCATGAACTATGCCATCTATTGCTACAACAATAGCGACATCGGCAAGGTGTATCCCTGCAACGCCCACTACGAAAAAGAGAACACCACGGGCTACAATCACCGCTATCCGGTGCTGACAAGCGGCCAGCAGGGCATTTTGGACAGTTGGAACGTTTTGAAACTATTGAACTAAGAATTGACTATGAGATATTGGAACAACATATTGTGCTCGTTGGCTCTGCTTTCGCTTGCCGCCTGCTCTGCCGACGACACTCCATCATCTGGTGAAACGACAGGGTGCGTGAAACTCACATCGTCGATAGCGAACTTCATCGGCGAGACCGGCACGCGCGCCAACGTCGACGGCACTGCTTTCGAGACCAACGACCTGATACGCATCAAGGTGATTTGCCCTTACGTCACGTCGACGGAGTTTGGCGAATCCACGTGGGGCAATTCCTACGACGGCTTCTGGCTGCAGCGATGGGACGGCTCTACATGGACATCCGTCCCGGCATCCTTCGGCTTTGATGTAGACGGCGACTATGAGGTGTCGGCGGCGGTTTCGATCACCAACCAGACCCTCTCACAGCAAACGCCTTATGTGTTTACCGCATCCACATGGACCGAGGAGAAGGCATTCATTACCAACGGCAACCTCGTGCTGCAATATGCCAACGTGTTCCATGCCGACCAGTCGCGCGAGAAGTACTACAAGGCAAGCGACGTGCTGTGGGCGCAGAACGTGATGCAGACAGGTACCGATGAGGTGCATCTCATATTCGATCACGTGATGGCAGCGCTGAAGATTACTATCGACAGTAGCGTCACCCTCTCGGACAACGCCACACTCACCATAGCAGGCATGCCCGACATCGACCAGGCGGAAATCATAGTTGGCGACATGTATGCAGAAAAGAGCAAGGTGAACAACACTTGCGGCTACAAACAGAAACATGCATGCACCGCCGCCGAAAACGGCAAGGTAATAGGCATCGGCATCAATCAGGAGAGCACAGGCACTTCCTACACCCAGCCAATCTCCGGGATTGCCCAGACAGCCACATATAAGGCTCTGCGCCGCGACGGACAGGTGTTCCAACTGATAG
>CAVAOU010000313.1:0-2791 GCA_963590085.1 Senegalimassilia sp.
ACGTTCACGATTCTTGGAATGTACGGAAACACCCACTCTGTCAAGTATTTCCTTCGTGGTTCTTGGTACGGAACAGAAGTTTACTATATCTTGTTGCTTCTTAGTAAGCGGTATCCTCGGAGTGTCTAAGTGTCTATGTTGAGTGTCTATGTTGGCTTTCGAAGTATCTAAGTCGGAGTCTAAGTTAGTGTCTAAGTCCGTAACTAGGTTTCTTTCTTTTCTCCAAATAGTAATTACGAACTCTTGAGAATATGTATTCTAAAAAGCCAATACTACAAGCGAGAGGCTGCGTCGATGGACGTGGCCTCTTATTTGTTGTCGGCGTCGAGGTCGGGGAAGAGCGACGGCTCGGCGAGGAGGCGGAAGGAGATGCGGTGGTGGGGCGTGGCGCCGTAGCGGGCGATGGCCTCGCGGTGCGCCTTCGTAGGGTAACCTTTGTTCACATCCCAGCCGTACTGCGGATAGTCGTCGTGGATGCGGCGCATAAACTCGTCACGGTGGGTCTTGGCGAGGATGGATGCGGCGGCGATGCTCATCATCTTGCCGTCGCCCTTGACGATGCACTGATGGGCGATGCCGTCGTAGGGACGGAAGCGGTTGCCGTCGATGAGCAGGAACTCCGGACGCACCTTCAATCCGTCGATTGCGCGGTGCATGGCAAGAAACGATGCCTGAAGAATGTTGATTTTGTCTATCTCCTCGTTGGTGACAATGCCCACAGCCCACGCCAGGGCATCGTGCTCAATCACGGGGCGGAGAGCGTCGCGCTGGCGCTCGGTGAGTTTCTTGGAGTCGTTGAGCAGAGCGTTGCTGTAGCCATCGGGCAGGATTACCGCCGTGGCGAATACCGGTCCGGCAAGGCATCCGCGACCTGCTTCGTCGCATCCAGCCTCTATGCGGCCCGCTTCGAGATAAGGCAACAACATTGTGGGTGGGGATTATTTATGACGCTTGATGATGAAGTCGAACAGCGAAAGGAATGCCGCCTTAGCCTCGTTGTCGGGGCACGGCTCAAGCACCTCGCAAGCCTGGGCGCGCAGGCGCTCCATAGTGCTGTAGGCATAGTCGATACCGCCTTCGCTTTTCGCAAATTCGATAAGAGTCTCAATCTGCTCCGTGGTGAGATAATCGGAGTTGACCAACTGGCGCATCTCGTCGCGGGCGGGCGCATCAGCCTTCGACAGCGCATAGATCAGCGGCAAGGTCACCTTGCCCTCGCGCAGGTCGTTGCCCGTAGGCTTGCCAATGGCGTCGTCCTTGAAATAGTCGAAGATGTCGTCCTTAATTTGGAAACACAGACCGAGAAGTTCGACGAAACGCGACAGGCGCTCAATCATAGCGTCGGAAGCAGCCACGGCGTAGCCGCCCACCTTCACGCACGTCTGAAACAGCGAAGCCGTCTTCTTGCGGATAATCTCAAAGTAACTCTTCTCGTCGATTGAGTGATGCTTTGCTATGTCGATTTGGTCGATTTCGCCTGTCGACAACTCCTTGCCGAGGTCGCTCACCGTTTGGATTACGCGAAAATCGCCCGTCTGGATGGCGCACGCAAGAGCGTTGCTCACGAAGAAATCGCCCACGAGCACGGCAATGTGGTTGTCCCACGTGTTGTTGATGGTGTCGTGGCCGCGGCGCTGCTTGGTTTCGTCGATCACGTCGTCGTGGATGAGCGAAGCGTTGTGGAGCAATTCAACGGCGGCGGCACCGCAAAGCACTTTGCGCGTTGCCTCCTCGCCGAAAAACTTTGCGCTCAGCACAACGATAATCGGGCGAATCTGTTTGCCTTTCGTCTCGAGATACTTGTCAACGATTTCGTTGAGCAGAGGGCTATTGCTCGACAGCGACTCCTTGATGATCGTCTGCAACCGCTTCAGTTCGGGTGATATGAGTTGTCTTATTTCGTCAAAATTCGTCATAAAAACGATTTTTAAGACACAAAAGTAATCATTTATTCTGCGATTATTGTAATTTCACGTTTGATTTATTCCAAATCACTGAATTTTTGTATTTATTAGGAAAATTTCATCGACAAATATATGGAAGGTAAAAAACTGTTTCTGCTTGATGCCTATGCGCTTATCTTCCGCGCATACCACGCAATGAAATATTCGCCGCGCTTCACGTCGGACGGGATGAACACGTCGGCGATTTTCGGCTTTGTCAACACCCTCGAGGAGGTGCTGCGCAAGGAGAACCCGAGCCACATTGCAGTGTGTTTCGACCCCGCGGGCAAGACATTCCGCCACGAGATGTTTCCCGACTACAAAGCCGGGCGCGAGGCCACACCCGAGGACATCAAGATTGCAGTTCCCTACATCAAGGACATAATCCGCGCCTACGGCATGCCCGTGGTTGAGAAGGAAGGCTATGAGGCCGACGACGTTATCGGCACCCTTGCCGTGATGAGCCGCGACCGCGGGTTTGACACCTTCATCATGTCGCCCGACAAGGACCTCAGCCAACTGGTCGACCCCACCATCAAGGTGTTCCGCCCGGGCTACAAGGGCGCGCCGGCAGAGGTGCGCGGCGAGAAGGAAGTGTGCGAGATTTTCGGCATCAACCGTCCGTCGCAGGTGATTGACATTCTGGCGCTTATGGGCGACAAGGTGGACAACATCATCGGCTGCCCAGGCGTGGGCGAAAAGACCGCCTCGAAACTCATCCTCGAGTTTGACAGCGTGGAGAACCTCATTGCCAACACCGACAAGCTGAAAGGTGCGGTAAAGACAAAGGTGGAGAGCAACGTGGACAACATACTCTTCTCAAAGAAACTGGCAACAATATGCACGGA
>CAVAOU010000314.1:0-2779 GCA_963590085.1 Senegalimassilia sp.
GTCTTTTGAATTCGTCTTCATCTGCGAGCGAAGCCAGCGAATGGTCGTAGGTTTCCGACAGGAATTCAACGCACCCCGTATCGACAAGTTTCTTCATCGAGTCGAGAAACTCTGGCACAAACTGCTGCAATTGCTCGAGGGCGGTGCCTGATATCGAAAAGGCACACTTGAACTTCTTGCCTGAGTCGTTGATCATCTGTAGCAGCAACTCGTTGGCAGGGAGATAGGAGCGTTGGGCAATACGCGTTATGATTTCGTCGTTTGAGAAATCGTCGTAGTAATAATGGTCGTTACCAATGTCAAAAAAACGATAACGTTTGAGTCTAAATGGTTGGTGTATTTTAAAATACAAACAAACGGCACTCATGATTTTATGTGGTTTAATGGTTTAACAATTTGTTGTAGATATCGACGACCTTCTTGCCAGCTTTAACCCATTTGATTTCGTTAACTTCGGCCAGGCCTTCGTCGTGGAGTTGATTGTACATCGCTGGATAGGAGATGATAGAATATATGGCATCTGCCATTGCGTCGATGTCCCAGAAGTCGGTCTTGATTACGTGGTTGAGAATCTCGGCGCAACCGGACTGCTTGGAGATAATCGAAGGCACACCCATCTGCATTGCCTCCAATGGCGATATGCCGAACGGCTCGGAAACAGACGGCATGATGTAGACGTCGGATGCCTTCAGCATCTCATACACCTGTTTGCCTTTCTGGAATCCAGGGAAATGGAATCGGTCGGAGATGTCTTTCTCTGCGGCGAGACGAATCATCTTTTCCATCATGTCGCCGCTGCCAGCCATCACAAAACGAACGTTGTGCACCTTTTGCAACACCTTCGCTGCAGCCTCGACAAAATATTCCGGACCTTTTTGCATGGTGATTCGACCTAAGAACGTGACAACCTTTTCTTTCGATTTGTGTTCCTCTACGTTCTTCAGTTCGTCGCTCAATGGCTCGACTGCATTGTGTACTGTAGTTACTTTCGCTGGATCGATGCCGTATTTGTTGATTACGGTGTCGCGAGTCAGGTTGCTCACGGTGATAATGTGGTCGGCATTGAGCATGCCGTCCTTCTC
The DNA here is from genome assembly GCA_963590085.1 of Senegalimassilia sp. Lineage (GTDB taxonomy): Bacteria > Bacteroidota > Bacteroidia > Bacteroidales > Muribaculaceae > Limisoma. The sequence goes on from CAVAOU010000314.1 coordinate 1,083, forward strand.
AATACGGAACACTGTCGGGTTGACATTGCCTCGCGAGCGGTCGAAGTCGGTGGCATGCACGTGGATTACCAACGGCTTGCCCGTAACTTGCTTCGCATGGATGCCGGCAGGGTAGGTCAGCCAGTCGTGGGAGTGGATAATGTCGAAATCGAGGGTGCGTGCAATCACGCCGGCAACGATTGAGTAGTTGTTGATTTCCTCAAGAAGGTTGTCGGGATAACGACCTGAGAATTCGATGCATCCAAGGTCGTTTACATTCATATAGTTGAAGTCTGCATAGATGTGGTCGCGCAAGTCGAAATAGAGTTGTGGATCCATAACGTTCCCGATGCGCGACTGCACATAGTCCCAACTCGTTTCGCGCCATGCTATAGGCGTTTGCGATGCTCCAATTATTCTTGCAAAACTTTTGTCTTCATCTCCGAATGGCTTGGGTATGACAAACGAAATGTCCATATTGCCATTTTCTGCCATGCCTTTCGTGAGTCCATAGCTGGCTGTACCAAGGCCGCCAAGGATATGCGGTGGAAATTCCCACCCAAACATGAGAGCTTTCATCTTTGAAAGAAAATCTTAATTGTGTTATACATCAAAACTGTTTAAGGTTGCAAGTGCTCGAAGCACTCCTCCGATGCTTGGCGCAAAACTGATTGCACCATGGCCGGTGTAAGGCGGATTGCCATCGTAGAGTTCGGAAATCGAGCCAATGCATTCGCGGGTCATGTCGTCTTCATATCCGATGAGCATGCGGCGGAGGAATGCCACGCCGCTGTGCCCGAACACTTTCAGGTAGGCGTCGGCATAAAATCCCGTGAGCCACGGACGGGTCGGGCCATTGAAAAGGGCATCCTGTCGTTGGAACTTGTTGCCCACGAAGAATGGGTTGTAGCCAAGGCTCTTCGGGCTCAGCGTGCGGATGCCGTTTGGCGTGAGCAATTCTCTTGTTACAAAGTCAATCACTCTTTTTCTCTGACCTCTGTCGAGTGGAGAGAAGTCGCATCCAGCAGCGATAAGCATGCTCGGACGAACACTCAAGTCCATATAGTTGCCGTCTACATAGTCGTAGAGATAGCCATAGTCGTTGAGGAACGTGTTGATGAATGCTGGTTTGAGTTTGTTGGCGACGGCTTCCCATTCGGCAATCCGCTCGGGCTTGGTGTCGCTGTCCTGGAACAGCGTAGCGCCAAACATAAGAGCATTGTACCAAAGGGCGTTGAACTCGACGATAAATCCGGTTCTTGGCACTTCTGGAAGCCCGTTTGGCTTCACGGAGTCCATCCATGTGACTGGCTTCTTTGAACCGTCGGACGAGAGCAGACCGTCTTCGTTGATGTATAGGTTCTTTTGCTTTCCGTCAAGGATAAAGTTGATTATGCGCTCCAATAGTGCGCCATATTTTTTTATTGTTTCGGCGGCGTTGGTATACTTGAAGTATTGGGCAATGTCCCATGCTGCCCACAACGGAATGTCGGGCAGGTCGATGTCTTCAATCGTATTGTCCACCTCGCCAGTATCCATATAATGGGTTAGGGCTGTCGCCGCTGTATCCATAATCTTCTCGAAGTCTTCTTTGTGGTTGATGCCCAATGTGGTGCCAGGCAACGCGATGAACTCGTCGCGTGCAATCACTTTAAACCACGGATAGCCGGCAATCAGGTAGTCTTTGCCGTTGTCGCGGAAGTAGCACTGTTTGGCAG
>CAVAOU010000315.1:0-2770 GCA_963590085.1 Senegalimassilia sp.
CCACAACGCCCAATGCTAATATAATGTATTTTACCTGTTTCATACTTTCAGAATTTTAATGTATAGGTCAATGACGGCATAAATGGGAACATGCAAATGCCCTTTAGTGTATACGTTTCCTTCCCTGTAGTACCTTTAAATCCGAGAAAAACATTGGAAATGTTCTGTTGGTTATACACATTGTATAGTGATAAATTAATTTCACTCTCTCCAAATCTGCGATGCTTCACCGAATAGGCAACTCCAAGGTCCAGATGGTGCACGTCGGGCAACTTGTAGTTGTTACGCTCACGATAGGTTATATAGAGGCCTGGATTTTGAGACAAATGAGCCGCCCCATCCGGGTTCAATTGATACTCTTGCGGTACAAAATATGATGATTCCGGTTTGTAGGTTGTGTCATATTCATAAATTTTGCCACCAGACATTGCCGCCATCGCCAAGATGCCACGTCGTCCGCTCTGATAGGTCCACGATGCCGACAGCTTCCAGTGTTTGCCAAATCGTTGCATTAGCACAATGTTAAGATTATGTCGCTTGTCGTTGCCCGCAAGAAACTCCCGACCGCCACCCAGTTCCTGGCCGAGACGATCGAATGTGCGCAATGATTTCGACCAAGTGTAACTGACCCAACCAGTCGTTTTGCCAATGGAGCGTTGAGTCATCAATTCCACGCCGTATGTGCGACCTTTGCCAACACTTACAAGATTCTGCCAGTCGCCTGTACAATTAAGCCATGATGCACCGTTGTTGTATTCCAACACATTGTTCATCGTCTTGTAGTATCCCTCTACAGAGACATCAAATCCCTTCGTAATTTCATAGTTAACACCAGCGGCATACTGATTGGAGAGCATCAGTGGGATATCCTTAGTTACAGGCACCCAAATGTCCGACGGCATAATGATGTTGCTGCTGCTCAACAAGTGCACGCCCTGCGACATCCGAGCATACGACAATTTCAAAGCCAATGCTGGCGTAACCAAAAAGCGCACCGATGCCCGTGGTTCAAGAGAGCCATAAGTCTTGTTTTTCACTGAATACAGCGAATAGCGCAAGCCGATGTTTGCCTTGAGCCATGACGTTACGGACCAGTCGTCTTCTGCATAAATGCTTGCTGTAAGCAAGTCCTGCCGCTCACCAATTTTTCTGTCTATCAATATATCTGTCCACTTGTTGTCTGCATACACATGGCTTTCGCCATACGCATTGATTATCGGCGACAATTGCTGCAAAGAGGTTTTTAAGCCCCAGCGGAAATCATGAAATGCAATAGGGCGGAATCGGAAATCGGCAGCAAGTGACGCATCTGCCACTTTCGAGTTATATTTGGTTTGAGATGTTGCATCAACCTTTTGGTCTGTCTGTTTTCCAACTATATTGCCCTCGTCGTCTAATTTATTGTGCCATTTTTCATAATGTTCTTCAGAATAATAGAACAATTTATAGTCGTAAAGGCTGAAACTGGCATTCACGTTCAGCATAAACTTTTCTCCATTGGTATGCGTCCAAAACAAGCTCGACACAAGGTTTGACCAGTTATTACGTGTCGTATTTGCCTGAGTTCTAAACTCACCCAAGTTATCGCTTTCAAATGACGATTCGCTGTCGGTAGGCGATGAATTACTTACATCCTTACCCCAATAGAACACCGCCGACAGCCGATCGCGTTCCGAGAAGCGGTGCACCAACTTGGCATTGATGTCGTAGAAATTCATCTTGGAATATGGCTCCATTGCGCTCTCATTGTCGTAGATTTTTTTCAATGTAGGCTGAACAATCGCATCAAAATAAGAGGCACGCGCAGCTACATTCAAAGATGTATGCCCTTTCCATATCGGGCCCTCAACCTGCAATTTTGACGACAATAGGCCTACAGACAGATTGCCATGATATCTTTCAAAGTCACCTTCATGGATACCAATGTCCACAATACTCGATAGCCGAGATCCATATCGAGCCGGGAATGCGCCCTTATAGAGCACCACATTGTCGACCATCTCGGCATTGATTGCCGACACGAATCCCTTCAGATGCTCACCGTTATAGAGTGTTGATCCATCGAGCGTAATCAAATTCTGGTCGTAGTTGCCTCCCCGCACAAAGATTCCCGCAGTGCCATCAATCGACGACTGTACACCAGGCAACCGTTGCAACGCTTTCATCACATCCACCTCGCCGAACAATGCAGGTATTTCCTTTACCTGAGTTGCCGATAGCACCTGGGCACTCATCTGCGAAGCATTGACACCGAAATCATGGCGTGCGCCATAGACCTGCACTCCCTGCAGTTCCGCGCCTCGCAACAAGCGAATATTTACAGAAGCACTGCCTGGTTTTACTTTAACAACCGTTTCTTTATATCCCACATAACTAACCCTTAGATCCACTGCTTTGCTATTGCCTATCGACAATTCAAAATAACCGTTTGCTGAAGTAGATGTACCCTTCTTGGTTTGTTTCACATAAACGCTTGCGGCCTGCAACGGTTCTCCAGTCTCGTCGTCAACAACATAGCCTTTGACCGACTGACCCGATGCCGTCATCGCAAACACCCCAAGCATTAGCATTAGAATAAATCTTTCCATAGTTTGAGTGTTTTTTATAACGCTACCAATACCTGACAATAATAACTACTTAATTGTTGGCCACTGTCTTTCAATGACACTATATAGAAAATATTGTATTCTCCCGAACGGTTAAACGTTATTTCGACAACGCCATCACCCTTTTCCGTCAAATCAACGTCACTTCCAATTGCATCATTTCC
>CAVAOU010000316.1:0-2756 GCA_963590085.1 Senegalimassilia sp.
AGATGGAGCAGTCCGTTGTCGGTGAAATAATACTTGCGGTTGGACTCCTTGTCCTGCAACTTTCCATAGAGATTCTCATAAGGCAATATGAGCCAAGTGTCGACCATATGACCAACATAATCAATCACGGCATCGGTGCTGAGTTTCTTGCCCGTGCTGCTCACGATGCTTGCTATCCTGCTGTACGACAGCGGTTGCTTCACGCTCTCCGCCATCTTGCGTATCATTACACGCAGGGCATAGTCGTTGCGGATTTTGTATCTGGCCACCAAATCGCCAAAAAAGATTTTGCTGAACAAATTACTCATCCACTGGCGCGAATCCTTCATCCCTACGGTTTCGGGTAGGCCGCCCTGCTGGAAGTACACATTCGTCAGTTTTACAATCTCCTTCCCGTGAGCATAAAGGGCATTCTTCGCATTTACATCAATGCCGCAAGCCTTCAGATATTCTGCCAAAGAGTAAGGATACACCTCGTGAATCATGTATCTGCCGCCAAGTGTCGTGGCTATCTCACTGCTCAGCATTTTGGCGTTGCTACCAGTGATATACACCTGATACTTTAGGTCGGCCAACCTGCGGGCGAACTTTTCCCAGCGGTCCACCAGTTGAATCTCGTCCAGGAAGAAAATCGGGCGATAGTCATACATCTCTTCGTAGCAGGTTTTTATCAAATCAAGGTCGCTCACCTCCAGAGAATCGATGCGGTCGTCCTCAAAGTTGAAATACAGGATTTCCTCACGTTTGTGTCCCTGCTCTATCAACTGCGCAATTCGCTGAAACATCAGGTACGACTTTCCGGCATGCCTCAGTCCGACAAACACATAGTTCAGGCCTTCCGCAAGTTCCACGTCGCGGGAAATCAACTCTACCTGAGACACATACGATTGATACTCTGATATCAGCAATTTGATTAAATCCTTCGTCATACGGTCATTTGTTTAAATCTTTCTTTTGCAAAGATGCAAATTTTATCGTTTATACACGACAAAATTAGATATTTTTTATCGTCTATAGACGATGAAATTGAGTGTTTTTTATCGTTTATAGACGACAAAAAGTCGGGCGGAGGGATTCCGCCCGACTTCCAACAGGTATTTACCTAACTTTATTACAACATAATTTTTCTTACTGTTCTGCCGTTGGCGGCGGTTGACACTACAACGTATGCGCCCCGCGGCAGCGAAAGAGCCTTGTGCCACGACATGCCGTCGGCACAATCGCTGAGCATCAGCGCCCCCGAGAGTGAGTAGACCGCCACGCTCTTCAGCCCGTCAGCCTTCACCGTGAGTACGCCGTCGGCGCAGTAGATCTGAGCATCGGCAACGACTTCGGCTACCGACGAGGTCTCGTAGACCACCGTCACAGCCTTTTCCGCCGAGGCAAGTCCTGCCGTTGCGGTGATGGCATACGAGCCAGTGATGGCGCTGCTATACTCCCCGCTGCCGATGGTGCCGCCTGTAGCCGACCACACCGGCATATAGTCGATTACCTCGCCGTTACAGTTCTTCACCACAGCCTCCAGAGCGACCTTTTCGCCCACCTTCACCTCGTCAGGGATGTCGGCGATCTCAACCGAGCAAGGCTCATCGGCAGTGAGCAGGCGTCCGAAGAGTTGCCACTCGTAGATGGAATAAGCCCAAGCCGTGGCGCGGCGCGTCATCCGCAGGCGCACATAGCGCGCAAGGGCGTCGATGGTCGCCTCGTCTGTGCGGTCGGCGCCGGTGTCGGAATGGCCCGACTCCGAATGGAGCACCTGCCAGGTCTCGCCGTCGAGCGAACCCTCAACAGTGTAATCGGCCGCGGCAGCGCGCTCCCACAGCACATTGCTGCGCACGAGGTGGTACGCGTTGGCGAGGTCGATGGTCAGTGTCACCACATCAGTCTCGGCAGCATCGTCGGCAATCCAGCGGGTGCCAGTGTTGCCGTCGTTGACCGACGCGATGCTCGACGTTCCCGCCGAGGCTGTGGCAGTCTTGCCCAGCGCAAGGTTGTCGGTAAGGGCGTCAAGCACACGCACCTCAGCCGTAGCGGTCAAGCCGCCGAACTGCGCCGTGACGGTGTGGGTGCCAGCCGTTGTTGCCGTAACGGCACCGTCGGCATAGGTGATGCCGTCGCCGCAAGTGACGGTAGACTCCGAGCAGTCGACCGTGTTGCCATACTGGTCGCGCGCCACGATGGCGAGCGAATGGCTGCTGCCAACCTCCATCTCTACAAGCGCCGGCTCAATGGCAAGCGACGAGAGCGCACTGCTGTCGAGCACGCGGAGCAGGCGGCGTGCCGAAACACCTTCGCAACTTGCCACCACGGTGCATTCGCCCACAGCCGAAGGGGTGAGGAGTCCGTCGCTGTCGATCGTAGCGCAGTCGCCTTCCACACTCCACTCCACGTCAAACTCCGACGTGCAGTCGATGCCGTACTGGTCCTTCACCACCGCCTCCATTTGCACTGGAGAGCCGACAAACACAGCCTTGCCGTCGTCGGCAGAAAGGGTGATTGACGCAGGCTTAGGGTCGATGCGCTTCGCCGAGCCGTAGACCTTCAACTCGTTGATGCACGAGCCGTAGGCATTGTAGCGCGACAAGCAGAACACCCTCACATAGCGACCTGCAGCAGTGAACGAATGGCTGCGTGTGCCGCCCGTGGAGGCCGTTTCCGTAGCCACCGTGGTCCACTCGTCATCGTCGCTGGACACCTCCACGCGGTAGGCGGTGGCATAGGCGTCGGCGTTCCATTCAATCTCCGCACGAGAGAGC
>CAVAOU010000317.1:0-2747 GCA_963590085.1 Senegalimassilia sp.
TGGGTGGTTGTCGTTTTTGTATTCATCAGAAGTCCACCATACAGTGTCCTTTGAGTTAGCATCCATTACGATGTATTTGTCTTTAGGCGAACGGCCAGTGTAGATACCAGTCATCACGTTGACTGCACCGAGTTCAGTTTGTTGGCCTACTTCGTAGCCTTCAAGACCTGCTTTAGTCTCTTCTTCGAACAACTGCTCGTAAGAAGGATTGTGAGCGATTACTGTAGCACCAGTAATGCCGTACTTTGTTAAATCAAGATTGCTCATTTGTCGTTTTTGATTTATAATAGTGAATGTTTATAGATTCTTGTCTTGGCTTTTTCTCTAAAAAAACCGATGCAAAATTACTACATTTTTTTTATACGACAACATCATTAGTGAAAATTTTCCGCATTTAAAATTCTTTAAGCATTGCGACTTTTGCGGTCGGCGCAAATGCTTTTTTGATAGCGGTTTAGATTGTAATCTCACCGCAGAGCGAGCAGTTGAGATATTTCTTCACTTGCTCCGTGCGCAGACCCATGCCGAAGAGGTACATCAGTTTGGTGATTGCCGCCTCCGAAGTGATGTCGTTGCCGCTGACCACACCGGTCGACTGCAGGGCGTTGCCGGTCATGTAGCGCTCGCTGTTGACGCCGCCGTTGACGCATTGCGACACGTTGACAATCACCACGCCGCGCTTCACTGTGGCGCGGAGCAGGTCGATGAACCATTTGTCTGTTGGGGCGTTGCCAGCGCCGTAGGTCTTGAGTACGATGCCTTTGATGCCTGGGGTGTTGAACACGTGGGAGAGGACGTTCTCGGTGACGCCAGGGAAGAGGTTGACAAACATCACGTTGCGGTCCATGGCTGTCTGCACCTTCAGCGGGCGCTGCGACTTCTGCCGCCAGAGGGCTTCCTCGTGGAACTGGATGTCGAGGCCTATGTGGGCGAGGTGCGGATAGTTGTTGCTCTTGAATGCGTTGAAGTGGTCAGCGCTCATCTTGGTGCTGCGGTTGCCGCGCCAGAGGTAGTTCTCGAAGAGGATTGCCACTTCCTGCACCATCGGCTCGCCCTTCTCGTCGCGCGCGGCGGCAATCTGGAGCGCCGTGATGAGATTTTCCTCGCCGTCGGTACGCACTTCGCCGATTGGCAATTGTGAGCCGGTGATGATTACCGGCTTTCTGAGGTTCTCGAGCATAAAACTAAGGGCTGAGGCGGTGTAGGCCATGGTGTCGGTGCCGTGGAGCACCACGAAGCCGTCGTAGTTGGCGTAGTTGTCCTCGATGCTCAGCGCAATTTCCTCCCAGTGCGACGGGTTCATGTTTGAAGAGTCGATGGGCGGATGGAACTGTATGTTGTTGATTGAGTAGTTGAGTTTCTTGATTTTCGGCACATTGTCGATAAGGTGCGTGAAGTCGAACGGCTGGAGCGACTTCGTAACGGGGTTTTCAATCATGCCGATTGTGCCTCCGGTGTAGATTATCAGAATGTTTGGTTTTGCCATAAGTGCCAAGTATATTAATTATGTCTAAAACAAATCTTTTACTGTGGCAAAGTTACGCTTAAATTCCGACAAATTGCAATCGATGCACTCGCGCATGCAGCGGCTTTGGTATACGTTTGTGACAAAATGCCACAGATTGCACCCGCACAGTGACTAATCCAAAAGGATGGGGGAGCGATTGCGAGAAATCGACAAGCCGAAAGCCCTGTGCGGATGGCATTTTATGAATATTGTTAAAAAAACATAATCCTTGGCGGACTATTTTGCGAAGTAGTCGCTGAAGAACAGCATGTGGTCGCGGAGGGAGCGGCGCCAGTAGTCCCACGAGTGGTTGCCGGGACGGGATGTGAACTCGTGGTGGATGCCCTGCTTGGTGAGCGCTTCGTGCAGTTGGCTGTTGACCTCAAAGAAGAAGTCTTCGGTTCCGCAGTCGATGATGAGTTGCAGCGCGCCGTCCTTGAGTTGCGGCAGTTGGCCTACAACGGTGTTATTGTCCCAGTTGCTTTGGTGGGCTTTCTCCTCGCCGAGGCGCAGTTTGATGTCCCAACTGTTGGGGAACGGGCGGAAGTCAACGCCGCCGCTCATCGATCCAGCAGCGCCGAAGGTGTCCTGGTGGCGGATGGCGAGGTAGAGCGCGCCGTGGCCGCCCATGCTGAGACCCGTGACGGCGCGTCGCTCGCGGCGGGCGTCGGTGAGGTAGGTCTTGTCGACGTAGGCAACGAGTTCCTTCGCTACGAATGTTTCATAGCGGCAGGTTGGGTCTATAGGGCTGTCGAAATACCAGCTGGTGCCGCCGTCGGGGATGACCACGATAAGGCTCAGTTGGTCGGCGAGTTGCCGCACGTTGGTGCGGTTGAGGTAGCCGATGAGGTTGTTGTCGCCGTAGCCGTGCAGGAGGTAGACCACTGGCAGGCGGCGTGCGCCGTAACTGTCGGGCAGCACGATTGACACGTTGACATCCTTGTTCATTGATTCACTCTTTACAGCCGCTGTTTCCAGTCTGCTTGCCTGTGTCGGCATCGTGAAGATGAGGATGACGATGATTGTCGCGAAAATGCGTAATTGTTTCATTTGGTTGACGGTTTTGTGGGTTTGACTGTGGCAAATATATATAAAGGTGGCGTTTTGTGCAATTTTTTTCGCGGCAACTATTGTGGAATTGAAAAATTGGTAATATCTTTGCACTCGCTAACTGAAAAGCGATGCCTGGTGCGGTAGTTCAGCTGGTTAGAATACATGCCTGTCACGCATGGGGTCGCGG
>CAVAOU010000318.1:0-2739 GCA_963590085.1 Senegalimassilia sp.
GAAGTTGAGATTATATGGATCTTTTAGTGTTTGCAGTACCAGTTGGCCTTGACCGTCAGGTAGCAGATTTCCAAAATTGGACGGGATGTTGCCATGATTTTCATAAAGGTTTGCCTTGATGTTGTCTTCAAGCATACGCCGACTCCAATTGCCTTCCAATGCTTTGTTGACGTAAAACAAGGCCTCGCGTACAGATTTGCTGTGCGTAATTATCACTATGTGGTGGAACCATGGCACGGAGGCAAAAGATAGCGGCAATCCTAATTGGTCAGCAGGCTGCTGACCAATTTCCTCTGAGCCTTCGTAGAATGCGTACCATCGCTTTATGTATTTGAGGTTTGTCAGCGAAAATCCCGTTTGCTCAGGAAATGATGCGCGAAGGTCAAGGCTTAATTGCTTCAGCACTCCCTTGCCCCATTGCTCTTCGATATGCATGGCAACAATGTCCTTTCCTAAGGCCCAATAAAAGTGAAGCAGTTCAGTGTTTACCTTTACTGCTGCCTTGGCCTGAAGATGTACGTAACGCTTCTTTAGATTCGCCAGCCACGATGCATATCCCTGAGGGAAAGGATGCCCGTCGGAGGTGACGAATTGAGGAAGGTGGTCTTCGTTGCTGTTGATTTGTATCTTTGTCTTGTTCATTGCAGTCTGTATTCTCATTAGTGCGCTTCGAGCCAGTTGGTGCCGGTGCCGCAGTCGGCGATGAGGGGAACGGCGCCGTGGTAGGCGGCCTCCATCTCTTCCTTTACTATGCGCGCCACTGTAGGCTCTTCGCCGGGAACGACGTCGAAGTTCAATTCGTCGTGCACTTGCAGTATCATCTTCGACTTGACGCCTTCGGCCTCAAAGCGGCGGAAGATGCGGTTCATGGCAATCTTGATGATGTCGGCTGCCGTGCCCTGGATTGGCGCGTTGATGGCGTTGCGCTCGGCATATCCGCGCACCACGGCGTTGCGCGACGTGATGTCGGGCAGCATGCGGCGGCGCCCGAAGAGGGTTACCACATAGCCTTTCGCCTTGGCTTGCTCCACACTCTCGTCCATAAACTTGCGCACACCAGGGAACGTGGCAAAATAGTCCTCAATCAGTTGTTTAGCCTCGCCGCGGGCAATCTGCAGACGTTCCGACAGTCCGAAGGCTGAGATGCCGTAGATCATGCCGAAATTGGCTGTCTTGGCTTTGCGGCGCTGGTCGTCGGTCACGGCGGCGATGTCCTCGTGGAAAATCTTGGCGGCGGTGGCGCGGTGGATGTCCTCGCCGGCAAGGAATGCCTCCACGAGAGCCTCGTCGTGGCTGATGTTTGCCACGATGCGGAGTTCAATCTGCGAGTAGTCGGCAGAGAAGAACGTGTTGCCCTCCGCGGGGATGAATGCCTTGCGGATTTCGCGGCCGTCGTCGTTGCGGATAGGGATGTTCTGCAGGTTGGGGTTGGTCGACGACAGGCGCCCGGTGGCGGTGACTGTCTGGTTGTAGGTGGTGTGGATGCGCCCCGTGTGGGGGTTGATGAGTTCCGGAAGGGCGTTGACGTAGGTCGACAGCAGTTTCTTGATTTTGCGGAACTCCAGTATCTTTTCTACGATAGGGTGCTTGTGGGCGAGTTTCTCGAGCACCTCCTCCGTGGTGGAGTATTGGCCCGATTTGGTCTTCTTTGCCTTCTCGTCGATTTTCAGGCGGTCGAAAAGCACTTCGCCTACCTGCGCAGGCGAGCCCACATTGAACTGCGTGCCTGCCAACTCGATGCACTGCGTCTCGATGTCGGCAAGGCGCTGGGAGAGCGACTCGGAGTAGGCGGCAAGCGCTTTGGTGTCGATGCGCACGCCAGTGCGCTCCATGTCGGCAAGCACCTTGATGAGCGGCAACTCGATGTCGGTGAGCAGATGCTTCATGCCTTCCTCGTCGAGGAGCTTGTCGAAGACGGGCTTCAGAGCGAGGCACGCTGCCGCGCGGGCGCATGCCACAGGGGCAATGTCTTCTACCTCAAGGGCTTTCGCCGGGTCGAATTTGCCCAACTTGGCAGTCGGCGGAACGGGATACGACGGGAGCATCCTTTTCAGGTAAATCTCGGCAAGGCGGTCGAGGGTGTGGCTCATCTCCGGCTGGAGCAGATAGTGCGCCACAGCCACGTCGTAGTAAGGCTCGCTGATGCCGATGCCGAGTTTCGCGGCGGCAACCATGTCGAACTTCAGGTTGATGCCAACCTTCTCTACGGCCGATGCGAGCAACCGCCTGATGTCGGCTGCCGACTCGTCGGCAATCTCGATGTAGAACGCCTCGTCCTGGCTTAGTGCCACGGCGATGCCTGCCGGCACGGCGTCCATGGCGCTGCCGTTGGTGCTAACCATGTAGATGCCTATCTCTTTTTGCGCTAATGCCTTGTCCACGAGGTCGATAATGTCGGCTTCGGTGGCGATGGTCACGTTGCACGGCGTTTGCTCCGCGGGGGTGCTTTCGTATTCGGTGGCAGCGAACAAATTATTGTCGTCGAAGAGCGACAATTCCATGCTCTCCTGCGCTTTTGCAGGCGCGGGTTTAGGTGCAGGCGCTGCCGAGGCTTTGTCGCCGAGCACGCGCGTGAGCAGCGAGCGGAACTCCAGTCGGCCGAAGATGTCGCGGATGGCATCGGTGTCGATGTCGTGGCGCTTGTATGCCTCTTCGTCAAATTCGATGGGCACTTCCGTGCAGATTGTTGCCAGTTTCTTTGAGAAGAGTATGTTGTCCACGTTGCTCTCCACCTTCGTC
>CAVAOU010000319.1:0-2736 GCA_963590085.1 Senegalimassilia sp.
GAGATGGAGGACATGGGCAACGGCTCGATGCCGCACACCGCAACCATCAAGAACCTGCAGAAGAACTACATACCGCAGCCGGTGCTGCCTGCGCACACGCTGCCTGTGGCACAGGACCACACGCCGGAGTTTGTAGGCGAGGAAATCACCGACGACACGGCGATGACCCTCGAGGACACCGAACGCGAAACCATCCGCCGCTCGCTGGAGCGCAACGACGGCAAGCGCAAGAAAACCGCCGAAGAACTGAAAATCTCGGAACGCACACTTTACAGAAAAATCAAGGAATACGGACTGGAATGAACAGACTGAAATATATATGGACTGCGGCCATCATGATTGTCGCACTGAGCGCATGCACCATCAGTTACAAACTCAATGGCGCTGCCATCGACTACACAATCTACAAGACCATCAACATAGGCTCGTTCCCAATCCGCGCCGCCATGGTCTACGCTCCGCTGCAGCCAATGTTTGAGAATAAACTCGTCGACACCTACACCAAGCAGACGCGTCTGCACATCGTCGACAGTTCAAACACCGACCTCTCTGTGGAAGGTGAAATCACGGGCTATGCTCTCACGCCACAGGCTGTGACCGAAAACGCCTACGCCTCGAAGACGAGGCTCACCATCACAGTGCGCGTGAAATACACCGACCACAAGCAGCCGAACAACTCCGTGGACCAGACTTTCTCTGCCTTCCGCGACTTCGACTCCTCGGAGATGCTCACCAGCGTCCAGGACCAACTGTGTGAAGAAATCTGCGATGAACTGGTGCTGCTCATCTTCAATGCCACTGCCGGCAACTGGTAAAAAACATTCTGGACAATGGAGAAGACCGACAGAGCAAGGAATTTCGACAACGCCCTTTCCGCAGGGGCAGCCATCAGCAGCGACCTCTACTACTCGCTGATGGCCGACTATCCGTATTTCTTGCCGGCAACGATACTCCGCATGCAGGACGACACACTGAGCGCCGAACAGCGCGACAAATTGCGCTCATCGGCCGCCACTACAATATGCAACCGCACCGACCTCTACTACCTCGTGGGCAAAGACGGCAACGAACTGCGGCAACTTAACAAAACGAATACCCCAAAGACTAAATCGACGATGGACACCATAACGCATTTTCTCGACACCTTCGGCAACAACGACGCCAACGAGTTGCGGGCATTGGAACAACGCATCTTCAACCCTACGCCCGACTATTCCCAACTGCTTGCGCAGGAGGATGAGAAGAGCGGCGCACAGGCTCCCGAAGGCGAGCAGAGCGAGCAGGACCGGCTGATCGACAAATTCATCTCGGAAAGCCAGCAGCCTGGCAACCGCTTCACCCCTGCCGACGCCCCTGCGGAAACGCCTGCTGCAGAGCCGAAAAAGGAGAAAACGCATGCGCCAAAAGCGCCTAAACCGGCGGCAGTAAGCGAGTCCGACCCGTCGTCGCTCAGCGAAAGTCTCGCAAAGATCTACATCCGCCAGCACAAATTCGAGAAGGCTCTGGAAATAATTCAATCATTAAGTTTGAATTATTCGGAAAAAAGTATTTACTTTGCAGACCAAATGCGTTTCCTTAGGAAACTTATTGAAAACGAGAAATATAAACAAAATAAACAATAACAGAAATGTTCAAAGCATTAGTAATTTTCATAGTGATTGCCTCAATCTTGATGATTGGCATCGTTTTGATTCAGAAATCTAAAGGCGGCGGCTTGGCTTCCAACTTCGCAAGTTCAAACCAAATCATGGGCGTGCGCAAAACCAACAGCTTCGTTGAGAAAGCAACATGGACCCTCGCCATCGTAATCTGCGTGCTCAGCATCGCTTCCGCATTCTTCATCGACAACGGCCGCACCGAACTGAAATCACGCACACAGGACGCTCCTGCACAAACAACAACTGCCCCTGGCGACTTCAACACCCCTAAAAAGGCAGCAGCCCCAGCAGCAGCAAAAACTCCAGCAGCAGCCCCAGCAGCCAACACCGGCAAATAAGCAATAGGCTCCATAAAAGGGCTGCATCGTATCCATTTACGATGCAGCCCTTGTTTTTTTCACAAGGTTCCAACGGCTAAAGGGACATTGCAAAAATTGCCCGAATAATTTCTTATGGACTTATCACGTCAATTCATATTGCTCAACGGAGAAGCAAAAACCTTACAAATCGACTCTATCGAAATGGATGGTTCGGACTTTTTTCGTGTGCGCTTCAAGAACAGCCACAAATTATATACTTACGGCTCTGACAAAGTCGTTTGGCTCAGCAATCCCGAATCGGTGGACGTCGCCAATAGCAAAATCTATATTGACGGCAAGCAAAGATCCGACATTTGTGAGGCATTGAAGTTCGTACATGCAGAGGACGTGTACTGGCGTGTGGTTCATAGCAACGGTTATGAAGTAGATGCTGCCAAAGGACGAGTACAGGTGGTGACTTCATGTCTGGGCGAAGAACGGACAAAGGACACCTTCACATTTATGAAGGACGTGGCTACCATCAACCCACTACGCAACGAAGAAACAGGCAAAGGATTGCTTTCCCGGCTATATAGCAAAGTCAATTTCATAGATGACAAGACAGTGGCTGCTTGTTATCTCAATCCCGACAAACACAAACCAGGTAGTCTAAAACACGCAGACCTGATTTATCCGTTCGGATGTAATGCTAGCCAAAAGAAAGCCGTGGCGGCTGCGTTCGAACATCAGATGAGTGTAATACAAGGTCCTCCGGGAAC
>CAVAOU010000320.1:0-2716 GCA_963590085.1 Senegalimassilia sp.
CGTCGAGGGTGCCGATCAGTTTTTCTGCCGAAGCCTCGTCGGCAAACACCGCATGGATGCAGTCGCCAAAGGTGTAGCAGTCGATGGCGTAGCCGCTGTTTCGCACTTTCAGCAGCAGGTGGTAGAGATTCTCGCCGCGAATGGCATAGAGTATGCACGGATACTGGTCGGCAACCGCAGCGGGCGAACCGTTCTGCATGAGGCGGCCGTGGTTCATCAGGCCCACGGTGTCGCAGAGTTCAGCCTCGTCCATATACGATGTGGTCAGCAGTATCGAGATGCCGTCTTTCTTGATGTCGTTGAGAATGTCCCAGAAATCCTTGCGCGACACAGGGTCGACGCCGCGCGTTGGCTCGTCGAGCAGCAGGAGGCGCGGCTGGTGGATGAGTGCGCACGAGAGGGCAAGTTTCTGCTTCATGCCGCCCGAGAGTTTGCCTGCCATGCGGTCGCGGAACGGCTCCAGTTGGCGGAACACGGGTTCGATGGTGGCGAAATTCTGCTCAATGTCCACATTGAAGAGCGAGGCATAGAATGTCATGTTCTCCCAAACCGTGAGGTCGGGGTAGAGCGAGAACAGTTCGGGCATGTAGCCGATGGTCTGGCGGATGCTGCGGTAGCCGCGGCGGATGTCGTAGCCGCACACCGAGGCATCGCCGCTGTCGGGCTTCTCGAGCGTGGTGAGGCATCGGATGAGGGTCGACTTCCCGGCGCCGTCGGGACCGATGATGCCGAAAATCTCGCCTTCGCCCACGGTCATCGTCACTCCGTCGAGCGCAGTAGTCTTGCCGTAGCGCTTGCAGAGATTGCTGATTTCGATGGTTGGCATTGTCGCTATTTTTTCAGTTTCACTTCACCGTAGGTGCCAATCTTGATGCGTCCGTCGTTGTTGACGGCAATCTTTACGGCATAGACAAGTCCTGCGCGGGAGTCGTTGGTCTGGATGGCCTTCGGTGTGAACTCACTTTGCTCGGCAATCCACACGATGCGGCCCTTGTAGTCGTGGCGCGAATCGCCGCCGAAGTTGGCGGTCACGGTCACCTCCTGGCCGAGTTTCAGTTGAGCCAACTGGTCGGACGTGAAGTAGGCGCGGAGCATCATGTGCTGCATGTCGGCGATCTTGTAGAGAGGCTTGCCTGTGGATGCAAATTCGCCCTGCTCGGCATATTTGGCTGTGACGATGCCGCTTACCGGCACTGCCAGCTTGCTCTTCGCTATGCGGTCGTTGATCTGTGCAATCTGCACGTCGATGGAGTTGCTCTGCTCGTTGAGGCTACCCACGGTGTTGCCAAGCGCGGTGCGTTGAGCCTCGAGTTGGCTTTTGAGCACGGCAATGGCAGAGTCGATGTCGTCGAGTTGCTTCTGGGTTGCGGCGCCGTCGGCAAGCAGGTTCATCACGCGTTTGCGCTCATATTCCTGCTTCTTTATCTGTTCTTGGATGGCAGCCACCTGTTTGTTTATGTCCGGGCGGTTCTGGAGCACCGACGAAGCGCTGCGCTGCAGTTGCAATTTGTTGAGATACAGTTGGGTGGTGTCGATGCAACCCACGAGGTCGCCCTCTTTGAGGTTGTCGCCCTCGCTGATGGTGAGCGCCACGATTTTGCCGGTGGCTTCGCTCGAAACCGTCACTTCCGAAGCCGACTCGAATGTGCCTGTTGCATCATAATCCTTTGTCTCCGAGCAACTCGCCAGAATTGTGGCGGATGCCAATACTATTGCTATGCGTTTCATCTTTTCAGTTGTTGATGTCTTGAAGTTCGTAGATTGATTTTAAAAGTTGGATTTGGTGAGACGATTGCGACACAAGCGCCAGATTCTCGTCCGTGATTTTCTGCAGCAGGTCGGTCACGTCAATCACCCCATTGTTGAGCCGCGATTCGGCAGCCTTGCGAATGCGAGTGCGTACGGCAATGATTTCGTCGTCGTCGCTCACCAGTTGGCGGTTGCGGCTAATTTCGTCGCGCTTCTGGGTGCTCTCGATGCTGTTGTTGAAGAGAAACACCTGACGCGCTGTTTCCACCTGCTGTTTCTGCAGCGACAAGGTCTTCATGTCGTTCTTGCGGGTGTAGAGGGCGCCGATGTTCCATTTCACGCTTACGCCCACCAGATAGTTCCACGACCAGTGGGGATTGACCATATCCTCAAACATGTTCAGTCCGGGATTGCCATAGAAGCCTGTGGCGAAGGCGTTGATGCGTGGCATCAGAGCGGAGTCGAGCAGCCGCTGGCGGGAGTCGATAAGGCTTATTTGCGCATCGTAACTCTTCAGCTCCGGACGGCTCACGGCATCATTGCTCTCCATCGCGCTCGGCATCACAGTAGCGACCGAGTCGGTGTCCTCACCGATGAAGATGCCCAGCGCACGGCTGTATTGGCGGCGCATAGCCTCGAGTCGGTTGTCCTGCTGGCGCACGGTGAGTATCTGTGCGTAGACTGCGTCGGCGTCCGACTCCATAGCCACTCCGTTTTTCACATACGACTGTACCCGCTCGAGGTTTTTGTTGAGCAACGCCAGTTGCAGAGCGTTCTGCTTGCGCGTCTCGTCGATGGTGAGGATACCGAAGTAGAGTTCGCGCACCGAGGCACGCAGTTGGTGCATCTTCACGTCGGTCTGGCGGCTGTCGGCGATGCGCGAATTTTCGGTGATTGCGCGTTCGGCCTTCATCTTTCCACCGTCCCAGATGGTTTGGTTCACGTCGAGCGCCACCTTGTACTGGTC
>CAVAOU010000321.1:0-2695 GCA_963590085.1 Senegalimassilia sp.
AAAATTCTTGCGACAAAGATAATGTGGCAATCATTAAAAAGCAACCTGTAGCAACATGTTATACAACACAATTTCTCAGTGCGGTTCAGAGTAAAAAATTAACATTTTAACATTTATAAGTTAAACCTTTTCTTACCTTTGTAGTCAAAGATGCAAAGAACTAAAAATAGAGAACTATGAGACGGATTAATTATTTGACAATCGTGCTGGCAATGGCATTGTCAATGCCGGCATTCAATGCGACAGCACAGTTTACTGGCTATCGCGGTGGTTCGACTTCAACGACAGGAAACCCAGGCGGACGACGCCCCGACAATAACAACCAATCGAACAACAACAACCGGCCAAGTCAGCCAAACAACAGCCGACCAAGTCAGCCAAACAACAGCCGACCAAGTCAGCCAAACAACAGCCGGCCAAGTCAGCCAAACAACAGCCGGCCAAGCCAGCCAAACAACAGCCGGCCAAGCCAGCCAAACAACAGCCGGCCAAGTCAGCCCAACAACAGCCGACCAAGTCAGCCGAATCACAATTGGAACAACCGTCCCGACTACGGACATCGCCCAGGGAATCCCGGTGCGACAGTGAGACCGGGCAATCCTGGTGCGACACATCGCCCGGGCAACTACGGCTTCCGCCCAACGCCTCCGCCGTCGCGACCCTACCGCCCGGTGTTCACCCCCTACCGTTGCCCCGTGCCGCCTACTTCGTTCCGCCCCTACTCGTCTGCGCCTATCTTGAGTTCAATCCTCGGACTGGCATTCGGCACGAGCATCAACATAAGCATCAACTCGCTCCAACGCAGCGGCTACTACATCGACGGATACAGCAACGATGAGGTTTATCTGAGAAACGTCTACGAGATGAACTACTCGTGGGATGACGGCGTTGTAATCTACAGCGGAGGAGGCATGCAGTCGGTAAGACTCTACCAGTCGACCTACGGCTACGACACATCGCGCTACGACAATCTCTACTCTACGCTCTGCGCGCAATACGGATTGCCGGCAACGACCGACTACAGCAGCGGAAACCGTGAAGCAACATGGTACGACCGCAACGGCAGCCACTACGTGTCGCTGGGCTACAGTTACATGACTTCCGACGGCGGCTACCCGCGCTACTACACCATACTAAGTTACGGATATTAGGTTAAAAAAGAATCATAAGCAAATATGGAAAATCAACAGACTTCAAAGAAGTCGTTATCTAAGAAAAGCAAAATTCTTATCACCGTCGTGCTGGCCATTGTTGTGGTCGGCACGTCGTTGGTTGTTGCCCTCTTTGCGGCAAAAGCCGACAAGGGAGGCATGCTCTACGTGCGTCCGGGCATGACCCGCCAGCAACTCTCCGACACCATCGAAGCCCATTTCGGCAAGAGCATGGCAGGCCGCGTGAGTCTGCTCTCGTCGGTGCGCGACATCGACCCGGCGAAGCGCGTCGGCGCCTATCGCGTGGACGAAGGCATGAGCGCCGTAGCCCTCTGGCGGAAACTCTCGTCGGGAGCGCAGACGCCAATAGAATTCACGTTCAACAACGTGCGCACCGTCGACGAGTTCGCAGAAAACGCATCGCGCCAGTTGGCTCTCGACAAAAAGTCAATCGCATCGCTGATGACCGACTCGGCATACTGCAAGGAACTGGGCTTCACGCCGCAAACCATCCCGGCAATGTGCATCCCCGACACCTATGAGGTGTACTGGTCGATAAGCGCCGAAAAACTCCTCGGCAAGTTGCTCAACGCCTACAACCAGTTCTGGACGGCGGAGCGCAAGCAGAAGGCAAAACAGTTAGGGCTGAGCGAGATTGAGGTGTCGACACTCGCATCAATCGTCGACTCGGAAACAGCCTACAAGCCCGAGAAGCCGACCATCGCGCGCCTCTACCTCAACCGACTTGACCAGGGCATGAAACTGCAAAGCGACCCGACCGCGAAATTTGCCGTTGGCGACGTAAACCTGAAGCGCATCACCCTCGAGCACATCAAGACGCCGTCGCCCTACAACACCTACTACGTCTACGGACTGCCGCCGGGTCCAATCCGCATGCCTGAAAAGTCGACGCTCGACGCTGTGCTCAACGCGCCGAAGAACGACTACATCTACATGTGCGCCAAGGAGGACTTCTCCGGCACGCACAACTTCTCGGCCTCCTACGCCGAGCACCAGCAGAACGCCAACCGCTACCGTCAAGAACTTGACCGTCGCGGCATAAAATAAAATTTTCAATATTTTTAGTTCTCATCCACGAAAATCGCAAGACAGTGATTGCCTTGCGATTTTCTTTTATTCTGGGGTTTGGGATGCCAATCTTTTACTCAACACCATCACTCAACAACTTGCGCATCTCGTCCATATCGGGCAAAGCCTTGCGCAATTGCTCGCTCATGTCATCAGCAGTCTTGTAGGTTGCAACACCCATCGGATGGTTGTAGTCACGGATTACGTATTCCACAAAAGCCTTGTCGGCGCTCTTGCAGAGCAGTATGCCAATAGTAGGTGCTTCATGCGGCTTGCGCACCTTGTCGTCGAGCACTTTCATGTAAGTCTGCAATTGACCAATATAGCCAGGTTTGAACGCCCCTTTCTTCAATTCGACCACGACCATGCAGTTGAGTTCGCGGTTGAAGAAAAGCAAATCAGGGAAGAGTTCCTGCGAGAATATCTCCAAATGGTATTGGTTGCCGATGTAGGCG
>CAVAOU010000322.1:0-2665 GCA_963590085.1 Senegalimassilia sp.
CTGACCAATTTTTTTAGGAACAAGCCACCGCGGGATGGGATTCCTGCGGTGGCTTGGATATTTTTGTGGGGCTGATTATTTGCCGCATTTAGCCTTGATGGCTGCCTTGATGCGGTCGAAGATTTCTTCAACTGTGCCCATGCCCTCGATTGCGAGGTATTCGCCGCCTTCTTCATAGAATTTCTGAAGAGGTTGAGTCTGAGAGTGGTAGACGTTGAGGCGGTTTTTGATTGTCTCGAGGTTGTCGTCGCTACGGCCTGACTCTTCGCCGCGCTTGAGGAGGCGCTTTACGAGTTCGTCCTCGTCGACGTGGAGACCAACCACTGCGTCAACTTTTGCGCCGCGCTTTTCGAGCATTGTGCGGAGAGCCTTTGCCTGCTCGATTGTGCGAGGGAAGCCGTCGAAGATTACGCCGTCCTTGGCTTCTGGAGTGTTGTCGAGGATGTCGGCAAGGATGCTGATCATCAGTTCGTCAGGGATGAGTTGTCCTTTGGAGATATAGGCTTCGGCGGTTTTGCCGAGTTCAGTGCCGCGCTTGATTTGGTCGCGGAGCACTTCGCCTGTTGAGATGTGGAAAAGTCCGTAGTTCTTGATCAGGTTTTCGCTCTGAGTGCCTTTGCCGGAACCTGGAGCGCCGAAAATTACGATGTTGAACATAATTATTGTAGATTTTAAAAAAATGGCGGGCTTTACCCAGCGGAGGATAAAGCCCACGAAATTATATGTTTATAAATTACTTTCGAGGATGTAGATGTCCTTGAGTTGGCGGGCTTGCTCATCGAGGTCGAGACCGTAGCCGATGATGAATTTCGTAGGAATCTCGAAGCAGCAGTAGTCAACCTTCACTTCCACCTTGGCAGCCGTAGGTTTGCGCAGCAGGGTGGCAAACTTGATTTCTGCCGGGTTGTTCTTCTGGAGCACATTGATGAGTTTCTGTGCGGTGTAGCCAGTGTCTACGATGTCTTCAATGATTACCACTGTGCGGCCTGTGATGTCCTGGTTGAGGCCAATCACTTCGCTCACCTCGCCGGTTGAGTTGGTGCCGTCGTAGGATTTGTAGCGGATAAACGAGATTTCCGAAGGGATGTCGATTTCACGGAACAAATCTGCCGCGAAGATGAAGGCGCCTTTAAGCACGCAAATGAAGACCGGATTTTTGCCTTCGCAGTCCTTTTTGATTTCGGCTGCAACTTCTTTGATCCTGGCTTGAATTTTGTCGTTTGTGATATAGGGTACAAACGTTTTGTCAGCAATGACTACCTTGTCCATAAGGGGAAGAAATGTTAAAATGTTGCGCAAAATTACTAATAATTACTTGGATGGCAATAATAAGTCGTCAAAAATGTGACGAAGGGGTGCATTATTGTTTCATCAAGTGCTCGGCGATGAGCCAGTCGAGTTGGGTGTCGAGGTCGACGGAGCGGGCTGCGTCCATCGGGCACATGCGCCGGCGGGTGAATTTGCCCAACGGCATCTTTCTCAGGCTTGCCACGTTGATTACATAGACCGCGCCGTTGTATTCCCACACCTTCGGGGCGTCCTGCCGGCGGGTGAATGTGCCGTCGCCTTTGGATATGTGGAGAAATCCATCGTTGTCGGTCTCGTAGCAGTTGTAGTAGGGGTTGCTTGCCGCTTCCTTTACGGTCACCACCATGTCGATGTCGGGGGTGTAGAGCGCGAGCGCATTTCTAACGTCGTCGGCGGTGCGCATCGGCGAGGTGGGCTGGAGCAGCACGAGGCAATCGTAGTCGATGCCGCGGTCGCGGTAGAAGTCGAGTGCGTGGAGCATCACTTCGTAGGAGCCACTGCGGTCGGTGGCGAGTGAGTCGGGGCGCATGAACGGCACTTCGAGGCCCATCTTGCGGGCTGTGTCGGCAATCTCAGGGTCGTCGGTCGACAGGCAGATGTCGTCGTCGTCGGCCAGTTCGCGCGCCACGTTGATTGAATAGCCTATCAGTGGCAGTCCGCACAGCGGGCGGATATTCTTGTGGGGGATGCCTTTGCTTCCGCCACGGGCGGGTATGAGGTAGAGAGTTTTCATTGATTGATGTCGTAAAATGGTTTGACGGTGATGCCGTCGAGTGGCGTGAGCGTTACGGCGTCGACCATCTTCTGGAGAGTGTCGGGTTGGAAATAGGGGTTTTGCGCGGTGCGGGCCATCTGGCGGAAATCATCGGAGAGGATGGTGTCGAGTCCAGCGGAAATGGCCTCCTCCGTCACCCCGCAGTGGAGCACCGATGGCGCTGACGTGCGTCCCGACTGGCGGATGCCGATGTCGAGCGTAGGAATGCCCATCGACGGCACTTCGACGATGCCGCTCGAGGAATTGCCAACCACGGCTGTGGCGCAGTGCAGTGCCGACAGGTAGCGGCGCATGCCCAAAGATGGGAACACCGCGGCGCTGTCGGGGTGCCGCTTCGCGTAGTCCTCAATCAGTTGGATGATTATGCGACCGTTGGTGTCGTTGTTGGGGTAGGTGAAGATCACTTTGTAGTCCTGACGCTTCTCGAGGGCGGCAAGCAGGTTGGCGCATTGCTCGCGCGGGCTGGCGCTGTCGAGAGTGGCAGGGTGGAAGGTGCAAAGCAGAAGACGGTCGGTGAGCGGAGTGTGGAGTTCGCTCTCGAGTGCCTCGCGCGACATGTAGTCGGTGTGCATTATGTTCCAC
>CAVAOU010000323.1:0-2664 GCA_963590085.1 Senegalimassilia sp.
CGCCAGGGAGCACAAAAAATCCCCGCTCGGGAGGGAGCGGGGATGGGGATGCAGAGCGGGTCTGCTTATTTGTTCACTTGGAATTTGTTCCAGCCGTCCTTGAGGAACGCCACCGTTTGGCGAGCCGCTGCGATGCCTGCGTTGATGTTGGCTTCGGCGGTCTGAGCGCCCATCTTCTTCGGGGTGAAGAACACGCGTGCGCCAAACTCTTCAGCCATGGCGGCTGCCGTGTCGGGCTTCACGTCGGCGATGTAGCGCACGTCGGCTCTCTGGCGGAGGGCTTCGGCGAGGCTCTCTTCGTTGATGATTTCCTTGCGGGCGGTGTTGATGAGCACGCCGTTCTTAGGCAACAACTTGATCTGGTCTATGCCTACCGAGCCTTTGGTCTCGGCTGTGGCAGGGATGTGGAGCGACACATACTGGTTGTTGGCATACAACTCTTCTACGGAGTGCACCGGCTTGATGCCGTCGGCTTCCATCGCTTCGTCCTTGACAAACGGGTCGAGCGCCGACACTTCCATGCCGAAGCCTTTGGCTATGCGTGCCACGTTGCGGCCCACCTGGCCGTAGGCGTGGATGCCGAGTGTTTTGCCCTTGAGTTCGGTGCCTGAGGTGCCGTTAAACTGGTTGCGCACCATCATCACGAGCATGCCGAACACGAGTTCTGCCACCGCGTTGGAGTTCTGTCCAGGGGTGTTCATCACGCAGATGCCGGCTGCCTTGGCTGCCTGCAGGTCGATGCTGTCGACGCCTGCACCGGCGCGTACAATCACCTTGAGTTGCTTTGCTGCGTCGAGTACGGCGGTGTCCACGATGTCGCTGCGCACGATGAGTCCGTCGGCGTCGGCAACGGCCTTGATGAGGTCGTCCTTAGTGCCTTTTTCAAGCAGCACGAGTTCGTGGCCCGCGCCTTCCACTTCTTTGCGGATGCCCTCCACCGCTACGGCGGCAAAAGGCTTTTCTGTTGCTACTAATATTTTCATCCTGTCGGAAAATTAGAGTTGTTTTTCGAAATCTTTCATTGCGTCGATGAGCACCTGTACGCTCTCGAGAGGCATCGCGTTGTAGATCGACGCGCGGAAGCCGCCAACTGAGCGGTGTCCCTTGATGCCCACGATGCCGCGCTCGCCGGCAAAGTCGATAAATTTCTTGTCGAGGTCGGCATATTCCTCGCGGAGCACGAAGCATACGTTCATGATTGAGCGGTCCTCAGCCTTGGCTGTGCCGACGAAGATTTTGCTGTTGTCGATGGCATCGTAGAGGCGTGCTGCCTTCTCTTTGTCGAGTTTCTCCATCGCGTCGATGCCGCCCATCGACTTGTACCATTTCAGGGTCTGCAGGGCAGAGTAGATTGGCAAGCATGGTGGGGTGTTGAACATTGAACCCTTGCTCACGTGGGTGCGGTAGTCGAGCATCGTTGGGATGGCGCGGTCAACTTGTCCGAGGGCGTCTTCCTTCACGATGATGATTGTCACGCCCGACGGCGCGAGGTTCTTTTGCGCGCCGGCATAGATGGCGTTGTATTTCGAAACGTCGATGCGGCGTGAGAAGATGTCGCTCGACATGTCGGCTATCAGAGGTACGTTGACGTCGAGATCCTTGCGGAGTTCGGTGCCGTAGATAGTGTTGTTGGTGGTGATGTGCAGGTAGTCGGCGTCGGCTGGCACGGTGAAGTCTTTAGGCACATAGGTGTAGTTTGCGTCCTTCGACGATGCCACTACTTCAACGTCGCCGAAGAGTTTGGCTTCCTTGATGGCTTTCGATGCCCATACGCCTGTGTCGAGGTAGGCTGCTTTCTTCTTGAGGAAGTTATATGGTACCATGCAGAACTGCATGCTGGCGCCTCCGCCGAGAAACAGCACTTCGTAGCCTGCAGGGATGTCGAGCAATTCTTTCACCAGGGCGTTGGCTTCGTCAATGACTGCCTGAAATTCCTTGCTGCGGTGGGAGATCTCGAGAATCGACAATCCTGTTTCGTTGAAATTCAGTACGGCGTCGGCCGTGTTCTTGATTGTGAACTCGCTTAAAATCGATGGTCCAGCGTAAAAATTATGCTTTTTCATATGTAATGGTTTGTGTTGATTTCGTTACACAAAAATATGGAAAGATTTCCGTATTTCCTAATATTTATTGCCAAAAGTTTGGCAGCGGGGATAATCCTCTGCAAAGAAATCCTTGGGGGATATTGCCCAGCGCTGCAAAGCGGTTTTGCTGAGGCTAGGCTGAAAGCCCTGGGCTATGTAGTACTAAGGCCTTCAGCCTATTTTTCTTGAGGGTTTCTGGCAAATGCGCCCCGCTATTCTTTGATGTTCGGTTTTTCCAGGCCGTAGCCTTTCTTCTTGTCCTCAATCAGCAGCATCACCGAAATCACGATGGCCACCACGCCGAAGGCGGCGAAGATTTCCATCGTCTGGGTGTAGTCGATTGTGCCGTCGGCGGCCGTGTTGGCTTGGTTCACCTTGCCGATAAACACTGGCACGAGGGCGAGGCCGATGTTCTGGATGTAGAAGATGAGGGCGTAGGCGGTGCCGAGCAGTTTCATCGGGATGATCTTAGGCACCGATGGCCACATGGCCGACGGCACGAGGCCGAAAGCAATGCCGAGCACCACCATCACCACGATGGCAACAACCCACGACGTGAGCGGCTGCTCTGCATCAGCGT
>CAVAOU010000324.1:0-2656 GCA_963590085.1 Senegalimassilia sp.
GTATAGCCCGGAATTCAGTTTTGACCAGAGTGAAGCATTCTTGACAAACAACATTCCCTATGTAATTCTTTTGGGTGTTGTCTGTGGGTTTACATCGCTATACTTCACAAAGGTTATCGGTGTCGTGGAAAATATGTTCTCTAAGATGAAAGGGCCGTGGACAAAATTTATCACCGGATCAATCATCTTGAGTGGCTTAATCTTTTGCTTTCCGCCACTCTATGGCGAAGGTTATGGCGCAATTACAGAACTTCTGAAAGGCGACCCAACAACACTTCTTGACGGAAGTGTGTTCTATAATCTTCGTGACAATGTATGGTTCGTGTTGCTATTCTTATTTATGATTATACTGACTAAAGTATTTGCTACGAGCGCAACAAATGGCGGAGGCGGCGTAGGTGGTACATTTGCACCGTCTCTATATGTTGGCTGTATGACAGGCTTCTTCTTTGCGTATCTCACAAATACACTTGGATTATTTCCCGGGATGGAACTTTCGTGCAAAAATTTTGCTTTGATGGGCATGGCTGGTGTTATGGCCGGTGTGATGCACGCTCCTTTAATGGGCATATTCTTAACGGCAGAAATGACTGGCGGCTACCAGTTGTTCTTGCCCCTTTTGATGGTTTCGACTATTTCCTATTGCACAATCAGAATATTCTTGAAATACAGCATCTACACAATGCGTTTGGCAAAGCGCGGGGAATTGCTTACACATCACAAAGACAAGGCCGTACTCACGCTGTTAAAGATGGATAGCGTCATCGAAAAAGACTTCATCGAAGTCCATCCAGAGATGTCGCTTCGTGAGATGGTGCACAAGATTTCGCAATCTGACCGAAACCTTTTCCCCGTAACCGACAGCGATGGGACTCTCTTGGGTATTGTTTTATTGAATGACATACGAAACATTATGTTCCGTCCGGAGTTATACGACAGAATGTTTGTTCGGAAATTCATGTGCATGCCTCCTGCAAAAATTGAAGTCGGCGACAATATGGAAAATGTAATGAAGACATTTGATAGAACCAATGCCTGGAATTTGCCTGTTGTCGAGAAAGGCAAATATATCGGTTTTGTTTCCAAGTCTAAGATTTTCAATTCTTACCGCCGTGTCCTACGACATTTTTCAGACGATTAAAAAACTTTCAACATGAAAAAAGAAGATTTAAAGATAGTATTTTTCGGTACGCCAGAATTTGCAGTAGCGAGTTTGGACAACTTAGTGAAAAACGGATATAATATTGTATCTGTTGTAACAATGCCCGACAAGCAAGCCGGCAGAGGGCATCATATGATTCAATCTGATGTCAAAGTATACGCACTTGAACATAATTTACCTATCCTTCAACCGGAGAAGCTCAAAGACGCCTCATTCGTGGAACAACTGCAATCTCTCAATGCCGACCTGTTTATAGTTATCGCTTTCCGAATGCTCCCAGAAGTGGTATGGAATATGCCGCGCCTTGGCACCTTCAACCTACACGCGTCCCTGTTACCTAAGTACCGCGGGGCCGCTCCAATAAACTGGGCTGTCATCAACGGCGAAAAAGAGACTGGTGTCACCACGTTTTTCTTGAAGCACGAAATCGACACAGGCGACATTATCCAGCAAAAGAAGACAAGCATAGAGCCAACAGACAACGTTGGCATCGTTCATGACAAATTAATGAATCTTGGTGCTGGTATGGTCTTGGAAACTGTCAACGATATTCTATTAGGCGATGTTAAACGGATTCCACAAGACAGTTTGCTCAATGGCGACCAGCAGCCTACTCCTGCCCCCAAAATTTTCAAGGACACATGCAATATTGACTGGAATGCCGCAGCAATGTCAGTATACAATAAAATTCGTGGACTCTCTCCCTATCCTGCGGCATGGACAAGTTTCACCAAAGACAACAAAGAATATTCGCTGAAGATATTTACGACAAGTTTACCTATCACAACAACAGAATCGGTCCCAGGAAAAGTGACAATCAACAAAAATGAGATTCTCGTAGACTGCAAAGACGGGCGACTCAAGATTGAATCGCTCCAATTGTCAGGGAAAAAGAGGATGGACTCTGCGGCCTTTCTCCGTGGATTTGATTTGACTGGTGTGGCTTTTGATTAGCCTACGGCTACTCTGAAATAAGATTTTTCGGCAAGGACTTGGATGCTTTTGCTCCAAGTTCTTGGAGTTTTTGAACCTTTGTCATAATATTTCCACGTCCATCTTTCAACTTGTTCAATGCATTTTGATGCGCCTCATTTGCTTTGTTAAGACTATCTCCTATAGCTTGCATATCATCAACAAATCCGACAAACTTATCATATAGTTTTCCACCCTCCTCGGCTATCAGCAATGCATTTTTAGTCTGTTTGTCTCGCGTCCAAAGTTGCGCAATAAGGCGGAGGGTCGAAATCACATGCGCAGGACTAATTATAACCACACGCTTTTCATATGCCTCCATCCATAAATTCGGATCGAGTGACATCGCAGCCATATAGGCATGCTCGTTGGGGATGAACATCAGCACATAATCAATCCTTCCGTCTTTGTCTATTCCCACATAATCTTGATAATTCTTGGAATCAAGTTCTTTCAAGTGGCTTCTCACCGACAAGACATGTGCTCTGCCATATTTTTCTCGATCTGCATCATTGTCTGCAT
>CAVAOU010000325.1:0-2652 GCA_963590085.1 Senegalimassilia sp.
GGTGCGAAGGCTGGTATAATCGGGTTTGGTGCTTTTTGTGTTGCAAACATTATTTAAAGAATTTATACAAATATTTTATTGGAAAAAATTTGTTCCATTGAAAAGTTAGGTCTATCTTTACAACTGAATAATGAAGTGCTGAGGCACTCCACAACCAGAGAAACAAGAACACTTAATACTAACTAAAACTATTAATTATGAAGAAATTTTTACTTTCTGCATCATTGTTGATGATGGCCGGTGCTGCATTCGCTGCAACAGATGGCGCAACTTATGAAGATGTCGACGGTTTCAAATGCGAAAACCTTTGGGTGTTTGACCGTACCCACACATCGGCAGACTACCTCGCAAACCCAATTGCTCAGAAATGCGCTCGTACAGCTACAACCGACGGCTCAATCGTTTATGTGACTGTCTGTGGTGATGATCCTGCAACAATTGAAAAATTTGATGTCAAGACCGGTGCTTATCTCGGCTCTTTGGCTTTGACAAAAGATGGCGAGGCTTATACTCAATATCTTGGCGCAAACCAGATAGGTTTTGATGAATACAACCACTTGTATGCAATGGCATACTCTGCAAACTCAGACGGCGCAGGCCAATTGGCAGTTTATACAGTCAATACTGAAACTGGCGAAATGACATCAGTAGGTGATATCCTTTTTGACGGCAATATCGGTCGTGTCGATTTCTGCGACGTAATCGGTGATATTACTGGCGTGGAGGCTCAAGCAACAATTATGGCTGTTGCATCAAGCCAAGACAATATGAACGTGTTCCAATGGGTACGCGAGCAAGGTTCAGACGAATGGCTCGGCGGTTGGACAGATCAGGCTGTTGCTCAAGCAATTAAGGCTGGCGACACTTATCCTAACAATGTCGTAGGCTTCTCCTATGGCTCTGTTATCAAGATGGTACGCGACGGTTCAAAATCTGGTGAAATGTCAATGTTCTACATCGATGGATTTACATCACTTCCAGCACTTTATGGCTCTGACGGCGCTATGATCGACAATATCGGCAATGCTGACTTGTTCGTTAAGGACCCAGAAACTAAGGAAATTATTTCAGGTACTCTTCCTGAACCAGCACAGGGTACAAACGGTATCGCTGAGGGTACAGTTGGCGACGCAAACTTGATGATTTACTCAGAAGGCCAATATGACGCACCTCACTCTTGCCAGGCTATCGTTACTGCAGTTGACGAAGATATGTCGTTCGAGTCAATGAAGTATTTGTGGACAGTTCCTGCTGACGGTCTCGGCCAGGTATCAGATGGCGGCGTACGTGCACACGCTCTCTTCTGCTTGCCACAGGAAGACGGCTCTACATTGTTGCTCACATTCAAGTGCTTCAACGGTATGGGCGTTTACAAAATCACTAAGGAAAGTGGCGTAGAAAGCAACGTTGTTGCTGCTGCCAAGATCACTGTAAACGGCGACGTTATCGCAGTTAGCGAGCAAGCACAATCAATCGAGGTTTACAACATCGCTGGTCAAAAGGTTGCTGAGGCTCACAACGCTTCTCAGGTAGCCGCTCCTGCAACAGGCGCTTACATCGTTAAGGCTGTCGTTGCTGGCACTCCAGTAGTGAAGAAGGTAATCCTCTAATATAAAGTTTGGCAATCAAGCAAAATTAATAATAGATGTTTTTTCATAGGAAAGGCTCATCCGGGAGGATGAGCCTTTTTTTGTCGGAAAACGGCGTCCATGTGGCAGAATTGTAGTATCTTTACCGACTACTTTAAAAGAGACGAAGGAATAGATATTATGGCAGAAAAGAAACTTAACGGAACTGTCATCGTGACTTATCGTTGCAACGCACGTTGCTCGATGTGTAACCGCTATAAGGCTCCTTCCCGGCCAGAGGAGGAGATTTCGATAGAGACCATCAAGAAGCTCCCGCGGATGTACTTCACAAACATCACGGGCGGCGAACCTTTCATACGTACCGACCTGAAGGACATTGTACGCGAAATCTACAAGAAGAGCGACCGTATAGTCATCTCCACCAACGGCTTCTTCACCGACCGCATCATCGATCTGGCGAAGGAGTTCCCGCAGATTGGCATCCGCATTTCCATCGAGGGTCTGGAGAAGACCAACAACGAGATACGCGGCTTGAACGACGGCTTCAACCGCGGCTATACCACACTGAAAAAACTCCGCGAGATGGGGCTGAAGGATGTGGGCTTCGGCATGACGGTGCAGGACAAGAATGCGCCCGACCTTGTGCCGCTCTACGACCTGTCGAACAAGATGGGCATGGAGTTTGCCACGGCATCGCTCCACAACTCTTTCTATTTTGTTGAGGCAAAGAATATTATCCACGACCGCCCCATGGTGGCGAAAAACTTTGAGAACCTCGTCAACGAGTTGCTCAAGTCCAACTCGCCGAAGAAATGGTTCCGTGCCTACTTCAACCACGGACTCATCAACTACATCTACGGGCAGCCGCGCCTGTTGCCTTGCGACATGAGTTTCGACACCTTCTTCATCGACCCCTACGGCGACGTGATGCCCTGCAACGGCACGAAGGACAAGGAGGTGATGGGCAACCTTAACCGCCAGAGTTGGGACGAACTGTGGAGCAGCCCGGAGGCTGAGCAGGTGCGCAAGAAGGTGCGCCACTGCGACCGCAACTGCTGGATGA
>CAVAOU010000326.1:0-2642 GCA_963590085.1 Senegalimassilia sp.
CCAAAAACACCACACCCGATTATACTAGCCTTCGCACCTTTTTGAGATTTTTGGGCTACCCGATAATACACCTTTTTGAGATTTTTTGCAAGTTGGCTGCCGAGAAAATCGCACCCGAAATCAGGAATTTTGTGAAAATCCACCACAAAAACCCTGGAATTTTGTGAAAAATCGCCTCAAAAACCTCGGAATTTTGTGAGAAATCGCCTCAAAAACCTCGGAATTTTGTGAAAAATGCATATCTTTGCAGCACAAACAGTATTGGTTATGAGACTTTTGCGCAGAAAAATAGATTCATTCCTCGCAGAATGGAAAAATAGCGACGACAAAATGCCCCTCATTGTGAAAGGAGCGAGGCAGGTGGGAAAGACCGCGTCCATCCTCCAATTCGCCCGCGACAACTACAAACACGTTGTTGCCATCAACTTTGTGCTGCAGCAAAAATACAAAGCAATATTTGATGACGGCTACGAGGTGGACAGCATCATCCGCAACATCACTCTCATCGACCCGGCAATAAAGACAGAGCCTGGCAACACCCTGATTTTCTTCGACGAGATGCAGGACTGCCCGAACTGTGCAACCAGCCTGAAGGCATTCAAGATTGACGGCCGCTTTGATGTGATTTGCTCCGGGTCACTCATGGGCATCAACTACAAGGAAATCGAGTCAAACAGCGTGGGCTACAAGGAAGACTTCACCATGCACTCAATGGATTTCGAAGAATTCTTGTGGGCAAAAGGCTACAACGATGATTTCATCGAATCCATCTACAAGAACATGGCATCGGTCACTCCCCTGTCGTCGGTCGAGATGGATGTGCTGGGAGGCCTGTTTCGCGAATACATGACCATCGGAGGCATGCCCGCCGTGGTCAGCAGATTTGTTGACAGCGGAAACTACAGCGGCACGCTAAAGATGCAACGGCAATTGCTTCTCGACTACGAGGAAGACATCACAAAATATGCCCAGGGTCTCGACAAGGGAAAAATCAAGAACGTCTACAACCACATCTCTGTATTCTTGGGACAGGACAACAAGAAATTCCAAATAAGCAAGATTGCCCACAACGCGCGCAACCGCGAATACATCGGAACGATTGAATGGCTTCGCGACGCTGGCATTGTAAACATCTGCTACTGTCTTGCCCAAGTGTCGCTTCCGCTGAAAGGCAACTACGACCCTAAAGCATATAAAATCTACTACAAGGACACGGGGCTGCTCGTGGCGTCGCTCGACGAGGAGTCGCAGGACGACATCAGGGTGAACAAGAACTACGGCACATACAAAGGCGCCATCTATGAGAACGTTGTCGGCGACATGCTCGTGAAGCAGGGCTACGACCTTTATTTCTACCGCAACGAGAAGTCGACACTGGAGATGGATTTCTTTATCCGTGACAGTCGGTCACTTATTCCTATAGAGGTGAAAGCCTCCGACAATGCCACCAAGTCGCTGTCTAAACTCACGTCGCACAGCGATGCATATCCCGACATCCAGTACGGCATCAAACTGTGTAACAAGAACATCGGCTTCAACGGCCAGTTCTACACCTTCCCTTACTTTCTGACCTTCCTGTTGAAAAGGTTTGTAAGAGAGCGGCCGCACACTGATTTTTAACCATCAAAATAACAGAAAAGAAGTCGCTGGGCGATGCGCCGAGCGACTTCTTCTCTGTTAGGGGGTCAATGCCCTATTTTTTCACAAACTTGACGGTCTTGGCGCCAACGGCAACGAGGTATGTTGCCTTGGCGAGGTGCGAGAGGTCGAGCGTGCCTGCGGCATCAGTCTGCGCCGACAGCACCAGTTTGCCGTCGAGGGCAAACACGCTGACTGCCTGCGAGGCTACGCCTGCATGAAGCACATTGTCGACAATCTTCAATGCGTCGGCACCGACAGCGGTGATGCCTGCATCTGCGCTATAGACGAACGTCATCACCGGCGACCAGTCGGTGGTGGTGTAAGTACCCGCAGCGTTGTAGTAGTTGAACTGCGCACGCAGGTAGTAGGTCTTGCCGTCCTCGAGCGCCTTCGTTACCATCTTCACTTCGCCGAGCGCAGGGGTGCTGAACTCGCCGAGGTCGTACGTGCCGTTGTAGGACGAGCGCACTGGGAACGTCTCCTTCTCGCTGATGTTGAAGTGGGTGGATGCCACGCCAGCCTGAGGCTGCACGGCTACCGACTCGTCGGAATGAATTGTAGCGCCGTCGGCTGCTGGAACGACAAACACAGGCGCTGCCATCTCCACAGCCTTGGTGGTGAAGGTATACACGTCGGTCTCCTCGGTTGTGCCGCCTACGGTGCCCGTAACCTTCACGTAGTATGTGCGCGAGGCTGAGAGCGTATAGTCAGGAACGGCATAAGACGTTGCCGTGAGGGTCTCGTCGATCACAGGGTTCTGGAACGATTCGCTCTGGCTCACCACGAGGTTGTAGGTTGCCCCTTCGCCGAGGTTCGACCACTGGATTGCAGGCGACAGGTCTACGTCCTCGCTGCCGTTGGCAGGAGAGAGGATGCGGAAGATGTCGACCTTGAACGACTCCACTTTGCCTGCCTCGGTGTCGGTGGCATTGTTACCGCGGGCGGTGACGGTCCAGTAGTAGGTCTCGTCGGGCTCGAAGTTGTACATGTCGGCCGACGGC
>CAVAOU010000327.1:0-2640 GCA_963590085.1 Senegalimassilia sp.
ATAAAGGCGAAGAGCCAAGCGAATGCGACCCTCCTATTATAACTTTTGAGATTATCATTACCGATGCTGACGGTAATCTGATTATACAAAGTGAGAATGGAGAAGAGAAGATTCGCGAATTACTAACCATCGAAAATCGTGGTCACACAGTGACGTTAATGAAGAAAGGAGAATTCAGACCGTCAGAACAACCTTTTTATGTGGGTTACGACCTCAACGGCAATCTGACAAGAATACTTTACGGACTTTTCTTTGCCAGCGACAACTACAAGGACGAAACAATTACCCTAAAATGGAAAGACGGCTCTCAAGACACTGTAAATTTTTCCACTTTCTGGGAATCCGACAAATACGTTATGGAAGCCTTTTATAACGGCACAAAAATAACAGAATGGAAAGACGGTGATACTCCTGTAATCCGCAAAACGATAAAATAGGCATTATCCTAACTAATCCCGCCGTTAAGTCGAGAAACGATTTAACGGCAGGTTCGGTGTTTTTTTACGGGAACAAGTGCGCAACTACGCCATTTGGGAATAGTGGCGGAAGAGCGTGCTGAAGGCATCACGCATTTCGCGGGAGTCGGCAAGGCGCTCGTTGAGACGGTCTACCTTTGCCTGAATTGAATCAACGAGCCTCTTGTCGCCAGCATAGAGTGCCAGCGCCAAATCGCGTCCGAGGGTGGCGCCAGCAAGACAATAGTCGGCCATGTCGAGAAACCGCTGAGCCTCCGCCTCCCCTTTCACAGTGCGGTATCTGTCGGCCACAAGCAGCAGTGCGGCATCGACATCAGCCGCCGAAGCGAAATCCTCGACCTCAATCGCCGACTGCTTGAGCACAGCAAACGTCTGCGCATGCTCTTCGACAGCACCAGGCTGGAACGAGTCGTCGCAAAACGCACTCAGGATTGCGTTGATTTGACTGCGGTTGTGATAGTGGGTAGAGATTAGACGGATTTCGTCACAAAGCGCTTCCTCATTGTCGTTGTCAGTTTCGTTTTCGGCCACAATCCGACCTAAGATGCGGCCCTTGGAAGTCAAGTCGAGAAGAGTCTCCCCCGACAGCAATTCTTCATTGCCGTCAGGCTGGGACGACGACAATCCAGCCATTGCCGCCATTGTTGAAATTGTACGGTAAGAATCGTTCATGATAGGAATTAATATAGTAAGGTTGGTATCTGCAAATTTATGCACTAAACAGTATGTTACCAATATGTTACAAAAAATATTTTTGTTAAACAAATTTAAAGAGGCACGTACCCAGGATGCCGACTTTTCGCCGCATTCGTTAAATGATATTAATTACATCGGCGCTGCATAGCCAATTGACATTTTCATAGTATTTTTACAAAATATGCGTTTTTATCACCTTGAGCAAATGGAGAAAGCAATCATTGTGGGGGCAACCTCAGGCATCGGACTTGAAGTGGCGCGGGCACTCCGCAGCCGCGGCGTTGTGCTGGGCGTGGCAGGGCGCAGAGCCGACAGGCTTGCGCAGTTCTGCAGCGAAGCCGGCACAGAAGCCGTCTATAGCGCTATCGACGTCACATCCGATGATGCC
The DNA here is from genome assembly GCA_963590085.1 of Senegalimassilia sp. Lineage (GTDB taxonomy): Bacteria > Bacteroidota > Bacteroidia > Bacteroidales > Muribaculaceae > Limisoma. The sequence goes on from CAVAOU010000327.1 coordinate 1,561, forward strand.
GCCGACCGGCTTGTCGATCTTGCCGACCGCATGGGCGGCATCGACACCATCATCCTCGTGGCAGGCGTAGGCAACCAGAACAAAGACCTGCAGCCCGACATCGAGTTGCAGACCGCACAGACCAACGTGGTGGGGTTCACGCGCATGATCTGCGCCGCATTCAACTACCTCAAGGCCAACGGAGGCGGCCACATCGCCGCTGTCAGTTCGATTGCCGGCACCAAGGGTCTCGGCATAGCGCCTGCCTACTCCGCGACAAAGCGCTTTCAGAACACCTACATCCAGTGCCTATCGCAACTCTCGCGCATGACCGACGCCAACGTAACCTTCACCGACATCCGCCCAGGATTTGTCGACACCGACCTTCTGCGCTCGGGCAGTTACCCGATGCTCATGAAGCCTGAGTTTGTGGCAAAGTGCATAGTGAAGGCCGTTGTGCGGAAAAAACGCATCGCCACCATCGACTGGCGCTACCGTCTGCTTGTGGCAGCATGGCGCCTGATTCCGGGATGGATTTGGGAACGAATGAATATACAAACAAAACGATAAATCGAGAAATGAAAAGAATCTTAGCAACAATCATCGTCGGCAGCGCCAGCGTGGCAGGCTTTGCAGCCACCCCGCTGTGGATGCGCGACGTGAGGATTTCGCCCGACGGCACGCAGATTGCGTTCTGCTACAAGGGCGACATCTACAAGGTGGCAGCCACAGGCGGCAAGGCCGTGCAGTTGACCACACAGGAGTCCTACGAGTCGGCACCGATATGGTCGCCCGACGGCACGCAGATTGCCTTTGCCAGCGACCGCTACGGCAGCAACGACATCTTCATCATGCCAGCCGACGGCGGCCAGGCCAAGCGCCTCACCACCAAATCGGGCAGCGAAATCCCAGAGTCGTTCACACCCGACGGCAAAAGCATATACTTCTCGTCCAACAACCAGAAGCCGGCATCGAGCGCGCTCTATCCAGGAGTGCTGCTTGAACTCTACAAAGTGTCGGTCGATGGCGGACGGCAGGAGCAAGTGTTGCCCACCCCAGCAGAGTACATCTCGTTTGCCAAAGACGGAAGCATGTTTGTCT
>CAVAOU010000328.1:0-2627 GCA_963590085.1 Senegalimassilia sp.
CCGCAGGAAGAGGCGCTGCCTCACCTCATCGCCCTCATCAAGGCCAACGGCGACTGGACGGAACCGGAAGCATAATAGGTATAATGGGCATATTAGGCCTATTATGCATAATATAATTATAGAAGAATGAATGCACCGAAAGAAGTACTGAAGAATTTTGTGAATGCAGGCATCGCCAAGTCGCAACTGCGCGGCGGGCACCTGCTCTTGCCGGCGGTGATGGCCGGCGCATACATCGCCATCGGCGGCATCCTGTCGGTGGTGGCTGGCTACGGCTTCCCCGAACTGACCGGCGGCAACCCGTCGCTGCAGCGGTTGCTCAGCGGCGCGGCGTTCCCCATCGGACTGATTTTGGTGGTGATCGTGGGCGCCGAACTCTTCACGGGCAACAATGCCGTGCTTATGCCGGCGGTGCTTCAGGGACGCATCTCGCCGTGGTCGGTGGTGCGCAACTGGGTGGCCGTTTATCTCGGCAACTTCCTTGGCGCACTGGTGTTTACGTTCTTCTTCGTGTATGCCGTCGGACTCGCCGACGCAGAGCCCTACCGTGGCGCCGTGCAGCGCATCGCCGAGGCGAAGGTGGCAATGCCGTGGCATGTGGTGCTGCTCAAGGGCATCGGCGCCAACTGGTTTGTGTGCCTTGCCGTGTGGCTCGCCGCCGCAGCCAAGTCGATGCCCGGCAAACTGATAGGTTGCTGGCTGCCAGTGATGGCGTTTGTGGCGCTGGGCTACGAGCACTCCATCGCCAACATGTTTTTCATTCCCATAGGCATGCTTGAAGGCGCCGACGTTACTTTCCACCAGTTCTTCATCGGCAACCTCCTTCCCGCCACTATAGGCAATATTATAGGCGGCGCCGTCTTTGTTGGCACCGCCTACAATTATATCAACAGGGAAGCAAAATAAAGTTGGTGCGGTTGCGCCGCTTACAGGGCGCAAGAGTTTGGGTGATAGCCTTTTCCCCAGGCTGAAGCCTGGGGTTATCAATACGGCGCACCTACGGCGCGCTCACGATTGCAGCCATCGAAAGAAACTTTATATGCTTACTATTTCAAGCCGATTTTGTGGAAATAGAAGTCGAGCACGTCGCGGGCGGCGACAAATGAACTCTGTCGGCTCTCGAGCACGTTCTGCTGCTTGATTTTCAGCATCGCCTCGACCTCCGGGTCGCGGTAGAAGTTGGCGCGGAGATGCTCGTCGATGGTCTCGTACATCCAGTATTTTTCCTGCTCCACGCGGCGGCGCTCAAAGTAGCCGTTGCCCTTCACAAACTCAAAATAGCGGTCGATCATGTCCCAAACCTCCTTGATGCCGAGTTCGAAGTAGCCCGAATAGGTGAGCACCTCCGGCATCCATCCCGACTGTGTGGGCGGGAACAGGTGTAGGGCGCTCTGAAACTGCGCCTTGGCGAGTTTGGCGCGCTCAATGTTGTCGCCGTCGGCCTTGTTAATCACGATGCCGTCGGCCATCTCCATGATGCCGCGCTTGATGCCCTGCAGTTCGTCGCCGGTGCCTGTGAGTTGGATGAGCAGGAAGAAGTCCACCATCGAGTGGACGGCAGTTTCGCTCTGACCCACGCCGACGGTCTCCACAAAGATGTTGTTGTAGCCAGCAGCCTCGCAGAGCACAATCGTTTCCCTCGTTTTGCGCGCCACGCCGCCGAGCGAACCAGCCGACGGGCTAGGGCGGATAAACGTTTTCGGGTGGATGGCGAGTTTCTCCATGCGTGTCTTGTCGCCGAGGATACTGCCCTTGGTGCGCTCGCTACTCGGGTCGATGGCGAGTACGGCGAGTTTGCCGCCGCCCTTGAGCACGTGGAGGCCGAACACGTCGATCGACGTACTCTTGCCGGCGCCCGGCACACCCGTGATGCCGATGCGGCGTGAGTTGCCCGCGTGCGGCAAGCATTTCTCTATCACCTCCTGCGCCAGCGCCTGGTGCTCCGGCACAAGACTCTCCACGAGGGTCACAGCGCGGCTCAGCACCGTGACGTCGCCCTTGAGGATGCCCTCCACATATTCGCCGGCCGTCATTGTGCGGCGGCGCTTACGCGGCTGGAAGTAGGGGTTGACCTTCGGTGGCTCAGCCACACCGCTGTTCACCGTCAGGCCGCTGTATTCAGCGCTGTTCTCGGGGTGCTCAATCATATTGTGATGTGCGTCGTGATCAAGGATTTCCATATCTCTGTGTATTTTATGCGTTTGTAAATTTCTTATTTCTCTTCGGCGCCCACGGTGCGGACTTGCACGGTGGCCTGCAGGGGGTCGTTGGTAAACACCACGATGCTGCTGTTGAGCAGCCCCTTGTCGGCGAGTTTCGATGGGTCGAGCACCACCACAATGTCGCCGCTCTTGCCCGGCTTCAGCGTCTTCGGCCACTTCTTCACCACCACGGCGTCGCTCATCGAGCCCACGCCCGTGATGTGCAGGTCGGCCTTGCCCACGCTCTCCACACGCATCTTGCGCGTAACCTTCTTCTTGCCGAGAGGCGAGAAGTCGATGCGGTCGTCGGCGAGCCGCATCTTCGGCGCCGACGCATAGTCGACCTTCTCCGGGTTGACCGGCACAATCTGCGCCACGGCAGTGATTGTGCCCTCCTTCTTGTCGCCGCTGTACACGTCAATAGGT
>CAVAOU010000329.1:0-2621 GCA_963590085.1 Senegalimassilia sp.
AGGTAGTATGGGTCTACACCGATGCAGTGTCCACCCACAAGTCCAGGCTTGAACGGCAGGAAGTTCCACTTAGTGGATGCTGCCTCGAGCACATCCTGAGTGTCGATGCCCATAAGCGCGAAAATCTTCGACAACTCGTTGACAAAAGCGATGTTGATGTCGCGCTGCGAGTTTTCAATCACCTTGGCAGCCTCAGCCACCTTGATGGTCGGAGCGAGGTGGGTGCCGGCAGTGATTACCGATGAATACACCTCGTTAACGAGTTTGCCGATTTCAAGCGTAGAGCCCGACGTTACTTTTTTGATTTTCTCCACAGTGTGGAGTTTGTCACCTGGATTGATACGTTCAGGCGAGTAGCCGGCAAAGAAATCCACGTTCATCTTCAGTCCGCTCACGCGCTCCACCACTGGGATGCATTCATCCTCGGTGACACCAGGATAGACAGTCGACTCGTAAACTACAACGTCGCCTTTGCCAATCACCTTGCCCACTATCTCGCTTGCGCCATAGAGAGGAGTAAGGTCGGGAGTGTTGTTCTTGTCGACGGGCGTTGGCACGGCAACGACATAGAAGTTCGCATCACGGATTTTCTCGATATCGTCGGTGCAGACGAAGCCGTTGTTCTTGATGGCGTCCTGGAGCAGGTCGTCGGCAACCTCAAGAGTTGCATCGTGACCCGCCATGAGCGCCTCGCAACGCTTGGCATTCATGTCGAAACCTATAGTTTTGTACTTTGTAGAGAACAGTCGTGCAAGTGGAAGGCCAACATATCCAAGGCCTATCACACAAATCTTGATTTCCTTTTCCATTGTAATTTCGTTTGCTACAATTATTTAGTCTAAAGATTTTCCCAATACCAGTCGCAGGCCTGCTCAAGGCCTTGGCGCATAGAGAATTTAGGGTCGTAGCCCAATAGGGCGCGAGCCTTGTCGATGCAGGCAAGTGAGTGCGGGATGTCGCCGGCACGGTTCGGCCCGTGGGTCGGCTCGATTGAGGCAATCGCGGCATCTTTCTTGCCCAAGAACTCGCGAAGATAGTCCACCAGTTCATTGAGAGTGGTTCGCTCGCCGTAAGCCGTGTTGTAGATTTGGTTCACGGCATCGGAGTTGGTTGTGGTCATGGCAAGCATATTCATCTGAATAACATTGTCGATATAGGTAAAGTCGCGGCTGTATTCACCATCACCGTTGATGTTTGGCGCTTCGTGAGCCATAAACTTCTTGACGAAGAGAGGTATAACTGCGGCATATGCGCCATTAGGATCCTGTCGGCGGCCAAACACATTGAAATAACGAAGTCCAACGTATTCAAAGTCGCCATAAGTGCGGGCAAAGACATCGGCATAGAGTTCGTCGACATATTTGGTGATGGCATAAGGGCTAAGCGGCTTGCCAATCACATCTTCCACCTTCGGAAGCGACGCACTGTCGCCATAGGTGCTTGAAGAGGCGGCAAAGATAAAGCGTTTCACTTTGGCTTCGCGCGCAGCAATAATCATATTAAGGAAACCTCCTATGTTAACGGCATTGGTCGTTGCTGGGTCCTTGATTGACCGCGGCACCGACCCGAGGGCTGCTTCATGCATCACATAATCAACACCATCGACAGCCTTACGGCAATCGTCGATGTTGCGGATATCGCCCACCTGCAGTTCAAATTCTGATGGATATTTTTCTATCAGAGGTATAAGATTATACATGTGCCCAGTTGCGAAGTTGTCGAGGCAACGCACCTGATAGCCGTTTGCGAGCAGATGCTCGCACAAATTGGAGCCGATAAAGCCTGCGCCTCCGGTTACCAACACTTTAGTATTCAACATAATATATTGTCAGTTTTTAGTATTTTCTTCATCTGCGGATGGGCCTTATCTCAATATGGAGGTGAGGCGGCGGTGCCAGTTGGCATAGGCCGAGCGCGGCAGTTGTGGGGTAGCGATGGTTATGCGACCTTGACGAGCCGAAGCCATATCTGTCCGTGCGGCGAGATCCTTTGGCGAAATCGACGCGGCGACGAGTGGCTCTTGCCAGCCTTCAATCTGCACCGGGTTGGCTATCGCTTCGGGGGCGAGGCGTTGCAACAGGAATGCCGACCGCTCGACTGCTATCCACAATGCGCCTACGAGATATAGATGCATGCGGTTTGCCCCAGCAGCCTCCTGCTGAAGGAGTTGGTCGTGGTTGTCATGCAGAAATTGCAATGTCTGTAGTCCCTGATTTTGCATTCTATGAATCAATTGTATTTTGTTGTCATTCGTGCGTCCGACTTGATGCGCCACTCTATGCCATTGTCGCCCAAAATGCGCAGGCGATAGATCGTCGCCGAGTCGCTCTCGTTTGCGCCTTCAAATTCGAACTCTTTTCCAGCAAAGATTCCGCCCACCACTTGTATCTTGTCGCCCTCATTCGGTGTCAACCCTCCAATTGGAGCGACATCGTAATCAGCAGTAAACTGGCCAATGGCGCGCTGGAAACTGTCCATCTCGCTTTGCGGAATCACAGCATAGCGGCTTTGTCCGTTATCGAAGTATTTATAGCCCCACGCAAGGTCTCCGATTTTGGCAAAGATTGACAGAATCTCGCTCTGACGACAGCGGAAAAACACCACATCGGGCAACACTGGAC
>CAVAOU010000330.1:0-2609 GCA_963590085.1 Senegalimassilia sp.
ATGTAGGAGCGTCCTTCACCGAAGCGGTGCGGTAGATCTTCACCGTAGCGCCGCCATCGGCCTTGTTGACGATAAGCATGTTTTCAGCCTCATCGTTGGTGATGCTACCAGCCTGAGCCGAGCCGAGGTTGATTTCGCCCATCTTGGCGCCGTTCATACCGTTGACATAGACTGGAGTAGTGCCGTTGCCAAGGCAGATAACCAACTTGCCGTCGAGGGCAGCCATTGTAGGACTTACAGAAGAAGCGTAGGATGGCAAACCGATATTCGAAACTGGGTCGAAGTTGAAGAGCAGTTCGAGGTGGTCGGCATTGAAGCCCTTGGTAATCTTGCTTGGCATGTCCTTCTGCACGGTGTAGACCGCCTTGTCCACACCATTGTCGGCTGTAACGGTAAACTCAACCGGCTCGTTGTAGTTGAGCGCGGTTACCGACGGGTCGGGATAGATGGTGGCATGCGGCGAGAGTTGCACCTCGGCGAAGCACGACGAGAGATCGTCGGCAGTGAGGAGCGACACCTGCTTAGTAGTCTTGTTGACCACGCCGGCAAGAGCCGGGTCAACGAGGCTGAAAGCCACGAGTTCGCATTTGCTTGATTTCACGCGTTCGCCGGTGATGCAGATTTGGCGCTGCACGCCCTTGGCGTTGGTATAGGTGAAATAGTTGTCCTGAGTGAGGTCGAGGATGCCCAGACCCGGCTCGATTTTGCAGTTTTCCTGCAACTCAGCGCGGACGCGCACCTTGTTCATGTACTGAGCCGTCTCGTCGTCGGAAGTCTCGGGATAGTACCAAGGAATCGGGATGACGTAGCGGTCGGTCGTTGCATCTTCCGAGATAGTGAGAGTAGCCATTTCCTGGTCGACAAACGGACCCGAGGTGAAAATGGCAGTCAGACTGGTAAGACCTTGACGGTCGGCGGTAGGCTCCACAAATTCGGGGTCGTGGCACGCAGAGAGCAGTGCCAAAACGCCTACCATTAGCATATTTAATTTTTTCATAACGTGTTTACTTGTTTAGGTTATTTCCATTCAGGATACTGCGACACAGCGGCGTTGCTGCTCAACTCGCTGGTTGGCAACGGGAAGCGATACATACGCTCTGGGAAGTCGCGGTCTTTGTCGTCGACAGAAACATAATTGTATACGAAGTCGCCGTTAGGCTGCTGCTCGATGCGGAGGCCGTGAACCTGGTAGCCGTCGAGTCCTTCCGGATACTGCTTGTGAGCCACTTTCCAGCGGCGGAGATCCCAGTACCAGAGACCCTCGTAGGCAAGTTCGACCTTGCGCTCCTGACGGATTGCCTGCCAGAGAGCGTCGCCCGACTTGGTGGTGTAAGGCAGACCCACGCGGTCGCGGATGGCCTTGACAGCAGCGTTGGCGCCGGCAGCGTCGTTGAGATGATAGCAAGCCTCAGCCTTGTTGAGCAGCACTTCGCCGTAGCGGATGATGGTTACAGGCGAAACACTGCCGTTCTCGTTGATTACGTCGTGAGTCTCGTCGACACGTTTGCGCAGATAGTAGCCCGTGGTGGTGCGACCCTGTGGCTCTGGTTCCTTGTTCCAAACGCAGAAACCGTCGTCGCCGCCCACGAAAGGCTCGATTGTGCGTCCCTTCCACTCCGAACCGTTGTAGAGGATAGAAGCCTGGAAGCGAGGTTCGAGTTCTTCGTAAGGAGGAGTTTCGGTCACGCCTTCAGCATGCCAAGCGCTCCAGTCGGGGAAACCGCCGGTTGCATACTCGTAGGACTCGACCATTTCCTGAGTCGGAGTGCCGTAGCCGCCACCAGTCTGTCCGTTGAGAGTGTAGTCGCCGCCAGGGGTATAATAGAAATCAAATGAGTGAGTGATGTCGAGTTTGCGGTCGAAGCAGTATTGCAGGATGGCTTCCTTGTTGCCGTCGGTGATTGCCTTCGAGTAGCCGTCGGCATAGTTGTCCTCCAGCGTGTAGCCCAACTTCTCAACCTCTTCGGCAGCCTTCTTCACAGCATCCCAACGCTCGGCATAGAGCATTGCGCGGGTCATGAACGCCCAAGCCTGACCCTTGTTGGCGCGGCCTTTTGCGTCCTTAGCCTCAGGCAGATTGGCTGCTGCATATTCCAAATCCTTCTGGATGAAGTCCCAACCCTCCTCTTCGGTGCTGAGAGCCTTGTTTTCGGTGATTGCCGTGAGGTCCTCGTCGTAGATGATCACGTCTTTGTAGCGCTTCATCAGGTCGAAGTAAAGGTAAGCGCGGATAAAGCGCATTTCAGCCTGCAAGCGGGTTGCATCGGCCTCCGAGAGAGTGCCGTACTTGAGGAGCGACGAGAGTTCCTGGTTAGTGCGGCGGATTGCAGTGTAGCGCGAGCCCCAGTAGCCGAGGTAGGCGTCGACGTAGGTAGCGGTAAGGTTGCTGCCTCCGTAGGCAATTTCGCTCGGGATGAGGCAGAGAGAATTATAATTGTAAGAACCGTATTTCAGTTGGTCGGTCAGTGCCTCAGTCTCGCCTGCCACACACTGAGCCTCCGCTATGTCGTACAGATAACTGTAGAGATAGTTGACAGAATATTCTGCCGTGGTAACATTTGTCCAAACGCCTTTGTCGGAGATGCTGTCGGTAGGAGTCATGTCGAGGA
>CAVAOU010000331.1:0-2607 GCA_963590085.1 Senegalimassilia sp.
GAATATGGCCATCAGGGCTGCCGTAATGAAAATTCGTTTCATAGTCATTCTTTTTTGTGTTAATGCTTATAAGACAAATATATGCCGAATAAGTTTATTCATGAAAGATTATTTACACGTTTTTTAGAATTCTTGACCGAGAATGAAGTGGAAGTGGCTTCCGCCTTTCTCGCCAAACACCTTGTCGAAACCGTAAGCCCAGTCGATACCCATCATACCGATCATCGGCAGATAGATGCGGACACCGGCACCGGCCGAACGCTTGAGGTTGAACGGCGACACGTCCTTAACGTCGTTCCATGCGTTACCGCCCTCGATGAATGCCAAGCCGTAGATTGTGGTGCTAGGCTGGAGCATGAACGGGAAGTGGAGTTCGGCAGTGAAGCGAGTGTAGGCATAACCGTCCGACTGACGATAAGGGGTGAACACACCGTTGTCGTAACCACGGAGAGCAATTGTTTCCTGAGCGTAGCCGTAGCTTCCCGACATACCATCACCACCGACATAGAAGGTTTCGAACGGCGATTTGAGGTATTTGTTATAACTGCCCAAGAGACCGATTTCGGCACGGGTCATAAGCACGAGAGTCCACTTGCTGTTAGGATCGGAGAGTGGAGTGTAGGTGCGGGCCTTGAACTTGAGTTTCCAGTATTCAATCCAGCGGTACATCTCCTGCGCTGCGTCGATCTGCTTCTGCGACTGCACAGAAGAGTAGATGTAGTTGTATGTGCCCACGCCGCTATCCTCATAGAGTTTCGCCCAGTTCTTGTTGCGGAAGAGCGATACTGGAGGAGTGATGTTCAAGTCGAGGGAGAACATACTACCACTACGAGTGTAAATCGGGTTGTCGATACTGTTGCGCGACAGCGAGAGGCCAAGCACGAAGGCGTTCGACGTACCGTTGCGCATATAGTAGAGGTATTCCCAGTTTTTCAACTTATACCAGTTGTAGCCCAACGAAGCCTGGAAAGTGAAGTAGTTGTCAGGCCAGTTGAGACGCTTACCGAAGCCAACAGTGATGCCCGCCATCTGCAGGTACTTGTCAGGGTCGTAGGCGTTCTGGTAGGACGACTGATAGTAGTCGCTGTAGCTTGAGCCATAATAGCTCGATCCATAAGAATAGTATGGATAGTAGGATGTGTTGCGGCTATAGAAGCTTGAGTTCACACCAGTCTGGCGGGAGTAGTAGCCGGAAACCGACAGCGAGTTAGGACGCTTGCCGCCAAACCACGGGTCGAGGAACGACACGCTGTAAGCCTGGTAGTACTTCGCGTTGGTCTGCACGCTGATGGTGAACGTCTGACCCTCACCCTGCGGGATGATACCCTTGTAACTGCTCGGGTTGAAGAGGTTCTTGATAGAGAAGTTGGTGAACTTCAACGACACCTTACCGATGATACCCGTCTGACCCCAACCGGCTGAAAGTTCAATCTGGTCGTTGTTCTTCGAGGTGAGGTTGAAAATCAGGTCGACCGTACCGTTGTCGGCATTAGGCTCTGGCTTGATGTCCATGTTCTCAGGATCGAAGTGGCCAGTCTGCGCAATTTCACGAGCCGAACGCATCAAGTCTTCCTTAGAGAAGAGTTCGCCCGGACGCACACGGAGTTCGCGGCGGATTACCTTTTCGTAGAGGCGGTCGTTACCGTTGATCACGATGCTGTTAATGCGGGCCTGCGGACCTTCAATCACACGCATCTCGAGGGCGATGCTGTCGCCTTCAATCTTCGATTCGATAGGCACGAGTTGAAAGAACAGATAACCGTTGTTCATATAGAGGTTGCCCACGGCATCGTCGTCCTCCATGGTGCGCTTGTTCAAGAGTTTCTGGTTGTAGACGTCGCCCGCCTTCATGCCGAGGATGGCATCAAGAGTAGATGACGGATAGACAGTGTTGCCCGCCCATTTGATGTCGGAGATGTAGTATTTCTGACCCTCCTCCACGCTGAGGTGCACGTCGACCATCTTGTCATTGTACTTCGACACGCTGTCCTTCAAGATTTTAGCATCACGATAACCCAACTCGTTGTATTTTTGGATAATCAGGTCCTTGTCGGTAGCATAGTCCTTGTCGACAAACTTTTTCTGACGGAAGAGGTTCACAATACGGCTCTTCTCGTTGGTCTTCTTCATCACGTGCTGAATCTTCTTGTCGGAGAGCACTTCGTTGCCGTCGACATAGATTTTGTGTACCTTCACCTTCTCGTTCTTGTCGATGTTGATGTCGACAATCATTTCGTTTTCCTTGCTCAAGTCAGGAGTCTGAGCGACCTCAACATCAACGTTGTTGAAGCCCTTCTGCTTGAAGTATCCGGCAACGATGTCCTTGATGCGGTTTACGATGTTCTGGGTAATCTGGTTGCCAGGGGTGAGCGACAGACGCTGCTGAAGATCTTCACGCTCGCTCTTTTTCACACCGTTGTAGTTAATTTTGGAGATGCGTGGCTGCTGACGCAGGTCGAACACCAACCAAGCCTTGTCGCCACAGGTCTTTTCAACTTTAATCTGAATCTTTGAGAACAGACCCTGACGCCAAAAGCGCTTTGCAGCATTGGAGATGTCGTCGCCAGGAATCTCGATAACGTCGCCCACCGACAATCCGGAATAGCC
>CAVAOU010000332.1:0-2577 GCA_963590085.1 Senegalimassilia sp.
ACCTTGTGGGTCCATACGAACTCCACGACTTTTTCCTCTACCAGATGCTCCGCCACGGATTCTCGCCCAAGAAGATTTTCGCGCTTGCAAAAATCGCCTTCAGCAATAAATTTGACGACGATACAATAAAGAAATGGCTCACCACATTCTGCCGCCGCTTCTTCAACCAGCAGTTCAAACGGTCATGTCTGCCCGACGGACCTAAAGTTGGTTTGTCGCTCTCTCCGCGAGGCGACTGGAGAATGCCGAGCGATGCCTCGTCGGCAATGTGGCTTGAAGAATGCAACAATATTTAGAACTTGAAATTATGCAAAATAAACTATCTTTCATAGGTATCATTCCCGCGCGCTACGGGTCATCACGCTTTCCCGGTAAGCCATTGGCCAAGATTGGCGAATACACAATGATTGAGCGCGTATGGCGACAGGCATCGAAGGCGCTCGATGAAGTTGTCGTTGCCACCGACGACCAACGGATTTTTGATGAGGTGCTACGCTTTGGCGGAAAGGCTGCGATGACCAGTCCGAACCACAAAAGCGGCACAGACCGGTGCCGCGAGGCATATATCAACAGCGGATCATCTGCCGATGTGATAATCAACATCCAGGGAGACGAGCCTTTTGTGCACGAGCAGCAAATCAACGAAATAAAGCGCTGCTTCGACGACGCAACGACCCAGATAGCCACATTGGCGCGGAAATTTGACGCATCGAAAGGATTTAGCGCACTGGAGGACTGGACAAAGCCCAAACTCGTGGTTGACAACAACAGCAACGCGCTCTATTTCTCCCGCTCCGTAATTCCATATCTGCGTAACCTCGAGAAAGATGCGTGGCCCAACGAATTTCCGTTTCTCATGCATGTCGGAATGTATGCCTACAAGGCATCCGTACTTGACGAAATCACCCGACTCCCGCAATCGTCATTGGAAATAGCCGAGTCGCTCGAGCAACTGAGATGGCTGCAAAACGGCTACAAAATCAAGGTCGGGTTGACTGAATATGAAACGATTGGCATCGACACTCCAGCCGACCTCGAGCGCGCCAACAAGTTCCTGAAAAATTTTGAATAAAGAGATGGAACGCCCGAGAATCCAGCCCATAAAAGACTTGCAAATCTTTTGTCCAAAATGCATCCAGTTGGCCAACGGTGTGCCGTTATATGTATTCAACCTCGGCGATCAGGACGCATCGCGCCTTGACGTGATTTTTGAAGGCGGACGGTGCGACGGCGAAAGCCAGACCGAAAGCGAACTGGTTTCAGCCGCGCTCCGCGAGGGCACTAGGAGGCACAATGCCGCAGAGATTGCAGAGTCGCTCGACTTCTACGGGTCGTGGTTCGGCTGCGATGCATCGTCCCACAGCATCACTCTGTCCATCTACATTCTGAACCGCAATTTCCGCAATGTGGTGTCAACACTGGCAGAGATTGCGATGGAGCCAAGTTTTCCTGAACACGAGTTGCAGACACTGAAATCAGCAGCGAAGACACGTCTGCTCACCAACCGTGAGAAAGTCGCGTTCCTCTCGATGGAAACTTTCGCACAAATCCAATTCGGCGAAAAGAGCAATCTCGGAAAAAGAGTAACCGACAAGACAATCGACCATCTGACGGCCGACACTCTCAAGCAGTTCCACAACAAATGGTTCCACCCTTCCAACATGAAGATTCTGCTATCGGGAAAAGTCGACGATGAGATGGTAGGCATAATCAATGAAACATTTGGAGCAATCTCCGACGATACCCCTCACAGCGAAAGCAACAGCGACTGCCCTACCGTCGAGTTTAAAGCCGCGACGCAGATTGTCAACAAGACCGGCGCCGTGCAGTCGTGCATCCGCATGGGTGCTCCGGCAGTGTTGCGTTCAAACCCCGAATACATTCCGCTGCGCATTCTCGTAACCGCCTTGGGAGGCTACTTCGGCAGCCGACTGATGACCAACATCCGCGAAGACAAAGGCTATACCTACGGCATCTCGTCGTCGCTGCTCGGCTACAGGAACGCGTCAATGATGATGATTACAAGCCAATGCGACACTTCGTACACATGGAAGGTGATTGACGAAATCAAGAAAGAGATTGTCAAACTGCAAACTGAGCCCATCCCGTTGGAAGAATTAGGCAGAGTAAAATCACACATGCTCAGCGATTTGGCACGCACGCTCGACACGCCATTTTCGATTGCCGACTACTATGCGTCGATGTTTTCCAACCGCTTTACGGCCGACTATTTCAACAATCAGGTGGCAATAATAAACAGCATCACTCCTGCCGAACTGCTCGACATAGCGCAACGCCATCTGGATGTCGACAACCTCCTCACCGTCATCGCCGGCGACGAGACATCGCTCAAGAGTGGTATCGCTTAGGAAACTGGAATATAATCGACAGGACGACTACAAATCCCAACGCGAAAGGATAATACAGATGTGGCAGTATCGACACCGTGCTTATGCCCGCCAACGATGCAGCCATCAGCACTTGTGCGCCGTAAGGGATTAAGCACTGAGCGACGCAGGAACAAGTGTCGAGAAGGCTCGCAGTCTTCCGCGCGTCAAGTTTGTAGTTCTCGGTTAT
>CAVAOU010000333.1:0-2577 GCA_963590085.1 Senegalimassilia sp.
GTGCGGAAGAAGCAAATTAGCGAAGGCTGTCCTCGGAGAGTGTTGTTGTCCACGACCGTGCCGTCGCTGGTCACCACCGACAGCGCGGGGATTTTGTCGCCCACCGCAACCGCCGTTTCGGTGTCGTCGCGCTTGTCCTTGACGCAGGCGGTAAGGACGAGCATCGCCATCAGTATTGTAAGGATTTTATGCATGGCTCACTGTTTTCATTGATTCAACAACTGCCTCGGCGCATTTCTCGCCGTCCATCGCCGCAGAAACGATGCCGCCGGCATAGCCTGCTCCTTCGCCGCAGGGATAGAGGCCGCGGATGCGGATGTGGGTCATGGTGAGGCGGTCGCGCGGTATGCGCACGGGCGACGAGGTGCGCGACTCTACGCCTATCAGGATGGCTTCGTTGGTGAGGAAGCCGCGGGCAAAACTGCCGAACTTCCGGAACCCGGCCTGCAGGCGCTTGCCGATGAACGGTGGCAGCCACTGGTCGAGGCGCGAGGGATGGATGCCGGGGGCATATGACGTGCGCGGCATGTCGGTGGAGGGCTTGCCATCGACGAAGTCCTTCATGCGCTGTGCGCCAGCGTTTTGCGTGCAGCCAGCTTGTTCGAAGCAGAGTCGCTCGAGGTCGTCCTGGAATGCCATCATTTTAAGCACTCCGTATTTGTCGTATTTCTTTTCAAGGTCTTCGGGATGGATCTCCACCACCATACCGGAGTTTGACCAGCGGGAGCCGCGGTTGGACGGCGACATGCCGTTGACCACCAGTTGGTTGGGACCGCTCGCCGCAGGCACGATGATGCCGCCGGGGCACATGCAGAAGGAGTAGACGCCGCGGCCGTCGACCTGCGTCACAAAACTATATTCGGCTGCGGGGAGCCACTCACCGCGGCCTTCGGGCGAATGGTACTGTATCTGGTCGATGAGATGCTGCGGATGCTCGAGGCGCACGCCCACGGCTATGCCCTTGGCTTCGAGGTCGACGCCCTCGGCGTGGAGCATGCGGTACACGTCGCGCGCGGAGTGTCCGGTGGCGAGGATCACGGGGCCGTCAAATTCGCGCCCGTCGTGGCATTTCACACCCGTAACCGTCTCGCCGTCAATCTTCAACGAAGTCACGCGGGTGGAGAAATGCACCTCGCCGCCGCTGGCGAGTATCTGTTCGCGCATGGCTTTAATCACGGCTGGGAGTTTGTCGGAGCCGATATGGGGATGGGCATCGATGAGGATGCTCTCCGATGCGCCAAACTGGTTGAATATCTGAAGTATGCGGTCCACAGAGCCGCGTTTTTTGCTGCGGGTGTAGAGTTTGCCGTCGGAGTACGCGCCTGCGCCGCCTTCGCCAAAACTGTAGTTGGAATTTTCGTCGACAATGCCGGCGCGGGAGATCTGTGCGAGGTCGCGGCGGCGGTCGTCAACGTTCTTGCCGCGCTCCACCACCACGGGCTTCACGCCGAGTTCGATGAGTCGCAGCGCGGCAAAGAGTCCGCCTGGGCCTGCGCCCACCACGATGGCCTGCTTCGCCCCCGCGACGTCGCCGTAGCGGTAGGGCGCATAGCGGGCGGTGTCGGCGGGCATCTCGTCAATCCAGCAACGCACGGTGAGATTTACCATCACCTTGCGCTGGCGGGCGTCGATCGACCGCTTCACGATGCGGTGCATCTTTATTCTGTCGATGGCTATGCGGGCTGTCTGCGCTATGCTCCGCACTATGCGGTCGCTGCTGGCTGCCGTGCGCGGATCCACGCGCAGTTGAAAGTCTTGTGTCATAATCTTTGTTGTAGACTTCGAAATTACACACTATTCTCCAATCCTCAAAATTTTAGCGCATTTTCGCCGCGCGGACAATGCCTTTTGACGTATCTTTGCAATCAAAAAATCGTATGGACAACATCGGCGTACTTTTCGACCTGGACGGGGTGCTCATCGACAGCGAGTCGGTCTACACCACGTTTTGGGACGGCATCGACAAAATCTACCCTACTGGCGTGGCCGACTTTGCGCGCGTAATCAAGGGCAACACGCTCCCGAAGATTCTCGACACGTATTTCCCCTCGCCCGAGCGGCAGCAACACATCCTCCAACTCATCAACGACTTCGAGCGCGAGATGCGCTACGTACCGTTTGCGGAGGCTATGCGCTTTGTCGACGACCTCAACGCCGAGGGCATCCCGTGCGCCGTGGTGACGAGCAGTTCGCGGCTGAAGATGGACAATCTCTACGCGCAGTTGCCCGATTTCCGCCACCGCTTTGCCGCGGTGGTTACGAGCGACCTCGTGACGCACTCCAAGCCGCACCCGGAGCCTTATCTCATCGGCGCGGACGCCATCGGCGTGAGTGCGGAGCGCTGCTATGTGTTTGAGGACTCGCTGTCGGGCATTGCCTCGGGCAAGGCCGCTGGAGCCACGGTCGTCGGACTCGCCACCACGCTGCCTTTCGACACAATAAAGGCGGAAGCCCACAAAACCATCTCTGATTTTGCAGGCTTCCGTATTGCTGACATGCTGTCGGCCAAGCGCCGTTAGCAAGCCTTGAAACTCATGTCCAGGCCTTTCACCGAGTGGGTCAACGCGCCCACCGAGA
>CAVAOU010000334.1:0-2531 GCA_963590085.1 Senegalimassilia sp.
GTCCTGACCCGTCGAGTCGTAGTAACTAACGTTGGGCAGCGACTTGCTCATGCCGTAGTATGCCACAATGGCGTATGCCTGCTTCGACGCTCTCTCAAGGTCGTTGAGCGCTCCCGTCGACACGCAGCCGAGGAAGAGTTCCTCTGCGGCGCGGCCGCCAAGCAGCGAGCAAATTTCGTCGAGCATTGCCTGCTCCGGCACAATCTGGCGCTCTTCCGGTAGATACCATGCGGCGCCGAGGGCTTTGCCGCGCGGCACGATGGTTACCTTAATCAGCGGGTTGGCGTATTTCAGATGCCAACTTATTGTGGCGTGGCCTGCCTCGTGGGTGGCTATCGATTCACGCTCTTCTTCGGTTGTGATTTTCGAGCGTTTCTCCAGGCCGCCTACAATTCGGTCTACGGCGTTCATGAAGTCCTGCTTCTCCACCGATTCCTTGTTGTGGCGTGCCGCAATCAGGGCTGCTTCGTTGCACACGTTGGCAATGTCGGCGCCCGAGAAGCCCGGAGTTTGGCGCGAAAGGAGGTCGACATCGACGTCCTTGGCGATTTTCACGTTGCGCAAATGCACCATGAATATCTCCTTGCGGTCGTTGAGGTCGGGGAGGTCTACATAAATCTGGCGGTCGAAACGTCCGGCGCGGAGCAATGCCTTGTCGAGGATGTCCACGCGGTTGGTTGCCGCAAGCACGATGATACCGCTGTTGGTGCCGAAACCGTCCATCTCGGTGAGCAACTGGTTGAGGGTGCTTTCGCGCTCGTCGTTGGAGCCCATATTCGGATTCTTGCCACGGGCACGGCCCACGGCGTCAATCTCGTCGATAAAGATGATACAAGGCGCTTTGTCCTTGGCTTTCTTGAAGAGGTCGCGCACGCGTGACGCGCCTACGCCCACAAACATCTCCACAAAGTCGGAACCCGACAGTGAGAAGAACGGCACGTTGGCTTCGCCGGCAACGGCCTTCGCCAACAGGGTCTTACCTGTTCCCGGAGGGCCTACGAGCAGCGCTCCCTTTGGAATTTTGCCGCCGAGGTTGGTGAACTTTTGCGGATTCTTGAGGAATTCCACAATCTCCTCCACTTCGGTCTTCGCTTCCTGGAGGCCTGCAACGTCCTTGAACGTTACGTTGGTGCCTTTTTCCTTGTCAAACAGTTGGGCTTTGGTCTTGCCGATGCTGAACACACCGCCTCCGCCGTCGCCTCCGCCTCTCGACATGCGGCGCATAAGGATAAACCAGAACACAATCAGGAGAATCACCGGTCCAAACGACCAGAGGAAGCCCATCACGCTGCTGCTGGTGTTGTACTCAAGCGCACCGGCATAGTCGGTGGTCTTGATGTATTCCTCAAACACTCCGTGAGGCACTTGCACCGTGATGCGCGCCTTCTTGAGTTCTGCCTGCGACAGTCTCATGTCGCGGAATGCCTGCTTGGCGCAGTCTGCCGTGAGTTCTGCCTGAATTTCGTTGTCGCTGGCATACACCCAGATGTGCTTCACCTTGCCCTTCGCCAAATATTCCTTGAAGTCAGGCTGCCAATTCACGGGTTTCTCCACCGAGTTTTTGCTCATATAGAAGATGCCCACCAGGATGATGCCTATAACCACATACATCCAGAAGATGCTGAATTTAGGGAAGCCTCCTATTTTCTTGTTGTTATTGTTCATTTCAAATTCTTGATGTCAGTTCGTTAGTCCACATTCGGAATTTCCTTGATCTCCGCGTCGTTCCAGAGTTGCTCCAGGTTGTAGTATTCCCGGTATTCTGGCAGGAACACGTGCACGTATATCGTCCCGTAGTCAATCACAATCCACTGCGAGTTGCGGTAGCCGTCGTAGTTAAACGGCTTCACTCCAGAGTTGTCCTGCACGTATTCGCGCACGGAGTCGGCAATGGCCGATACCTGCATTGTCGAACTTCCCTCGCAGATTACGAAATGCTCCGTCGAGACATATTCCAGCCCCGACAAATCAACGTGGGTTATGTTTTTACCTTTACGGTCCTGAATTCCTTCAATAATCAGTTTAATTAATTCGTCGTTTGTCATTCTTTATTTTTTCTAGCGGTACAAAGATAGCGCAAATCGAGGGCAGAAAGACAAGTCTTACTTGATCTTTATGCCGAGATGCAGCCTATCTTATGCAAAGATAGCGCAAATTGGCGAAATACACTATCTTAAATAATGTTAGAGCAAATAAAGTGCCAAACTTAAAGCGCTGTAGACCAGTATCGACATCCCGCGGAGCCCTTCGGCATTCACATTAAATAACGCACCGCCGCGGCAAATACTGCATCCCGCCCGATAGAAAACGCAAAACGGGCAGCCAGCGTGTGGTTGCCCGTTTGTGCCTGTTGGTTGGTCTGGACGACTAACCGTATTGGATTGTACCGTCTGCGTTGCGGTACTTGTCAAAGCCTTTTTCGTACTGGTCCATGGCGCGGAGGCTCATACCCATGCTCGAAAATCCGCCGTCGTGGTAGAGGTTCTGCATCGTTACCTTGCGGGTAAGGTCGCTGAACATCACTACGCAGT